>DASZZA010000776.1:0-4110 GCA_035545135.1 Lacipirellulaceae bacterium
AGCGGTCCTTTCTTTTGACGCAAAAGCCAGCTGCCACCATCCTGCGAAACGCTGACAACATTGGCGCTCCAACGATTGCCATCGGCGTCTTGGTCGCGGCGCCAGCGCCCCATGTGGTGCGAACAGGCGGCGACGCCGGGCCGAATGGCCTCGGTTACCCATAGCCGGTCGACGAAGTAACCGATCTCCGTTTCAACTCGGGCCAAGTCGCCAGGTTTCAGGCCGATGCGCTCAACATCGGTCGGGTGCATCCACAACGGATTACGGTGCGAGATTTCATTGAGCCACTTGGCCGCTCCACTGCGGCTGTGGATGAGCGTCGGCAAGCGGAATGTCGGCAGCAAACAAAATTCGCCGTCGGACAGGTCCATTTCGCGCCAATCCACGTGGCTTGGTATATAACCCGGGGTAGCGTATTCGGGCCAACCCCATTCGACCATCGTTTGCGAATAAATCTCCTGCCGGCGCGACGGCGTGGGAAAACCTTCGACTACGACATCGTCCTGCGAAATGCCGACCGTCATGTTTTTCTTGATAACGATCTGGCGCTCGGGATCGATTTCCGTGCCCTTCAACTCCTCCTCGCTCAGCTTGCGTTCATGCCGCGCGTAGGTCGATCGAACGACTTCGAATGCTCCGTATTTCCTCATGTACGCGAGTGGATCAAGCCCCTTCGCCGCAGCAGCTTGGGGTAATCCCGGAACACGCTCGAAGATGTAGCGGTAGTATTCGTCGATGGCAATCTTTTCGCCGGGCCGATAGGGACTTTCAAAATGCTTGCGTACGCCAAGTTTCCCCGTCGGGTCGATTTGCCAGGAGAGCTCGATCCAGAATTCGTCTTCTTCCCACACGCGGCCCGGATTCGATTCGTACGTATACTGCGTCGGTTGACCGGCCCGCTCGCGCGCTACGCGCTGCACCGGCTGTCGAAAGGCGATCCATGTGCCACTGTGTGTTTCGTAGCTGTTAAGGTCGTGCCGCTCGGGGCCGTGCCCCATCGGCAACACTAAATCGGCGAAGTAGGCCGTTTCGTTCCAGGTGGGCGTGAGCGCGACATGCAAGCCGATTTTGCTTGCATCCGATAGCACCTCGATCCAACTGAATCCGTCCGGATAGGTCCACACCGGGTTAAACACCCGCGTGAAGTAGACGTCGATCTTCCCGCGGCCTTCTTTTAAGAAGTGTGGCAGAAGGAAGCTCATTTCGTAATGAGCAAGCGGATACTCATTGGGGAAGTGCAACTCGTTCCACACATTTTGCGACGGCGGCACGTCGAAAAGGTGCGGACGGAATTTACTCCACGCATTCGGATTGGTTCCACCCTGTGTACCGACCGCGCCTACAAGCACACTGAGGAAGTGCAAATTCCGGGCAACCTGCCAACCGCCCAGGTGGGCGCTGGCCGGGCCGCGCCAATTGTGCGATGCGAAGCGATGTCCGGCGCGGCCAATTTGGCGTGCCACGGCGATGATCGTGTCCGGCGGCACACCGCTCTCCGCAGCGGCGAATGCGGGAGTGAACTTCGCATAATCGGCCTTGAGCGCCTGGATGAACTGTTCGAACGCCACGTTACGCTGCGGATGCAAGGCTTTCAGATACGCTTCCCAGTTCACCCAGCGGTTTAGAAACGCGGCGTCGTAAAGTTGTTCGTTCAGGATTACCGACGCCATTGCCAGTAGCACCGCGGCTTCTGTGCCAGGGCGTGTCGGCATCCAATAATCGGCCATCGAGGCAGTGTTTGACAGCCGCGGGTCCATCACGGCCAGCTTCGCGCCGCTCAACTTGCCTTCAATAATCCGCTGCGCGTGCGGATTGAAGTAATGACCCGACTCCAGGTGTGCAGAAATCAATAAAATGAACGCCGCGTTCGCATGGTCTGGACACGGCCGGTCGTACGCTTGCCAGATCGCGTAACCAAATCGCGCGCCGGCCGAGCAGATGTTGGTGTGACTGTTGTGCCCGTCCACACCCCACGCCTGCAGCACTCGCTCGACGTATCCTTCGTTTCCCGGACGGCCGACGTGATAAACGACCTCGTCGCGTCGATCCTGTTCGATCGCCTTTGTGATACGTTCGGCGATTGTCTGCACCGCTTCCTGCCAGTCGATCCGCTCCCATTTACCTTCGCCGCGCTTTCCGACGCGTTTGAGCGGATACAAAATTCGGTCCGCATCGTTGACTTGATTGATCGTCGCCGGGCCCTTTGCACACAGCCGGCCACGGCTCGCCGGATGTAAGGGGTTGCCCTCGAATTTGCGAATCTCGTAGGTCTCTTTGTCGACGTAAGCCAGCAGTCCGCAGGCGGATTCGCAATTGAAGCACGTCGTGGGCACGAGTCGATAATGGCGCTCCTCGCGCCGCTTCGGCCACACGTGCGGGTCGATCATCACGACATCGTCCCACGTCTCCGGTCGTGGATGCGTGCAAAGAGCGGCATCGGCTGAGCTGTCGCGATACGACGGCGTCTCGGGTATGAGCCCAAGGCTCACGGCCCAGCGTTCAATAAAACTTGGTGTCACAGACATGGTAACAGTTTAACACTACTGCTTAGGTGCGTCAGCCGCGCAGTGCTTTCAGGAAATCACTCGGGTCCACGTCAGCCTGTTTGAGAACGCCACGGAGAGTGCCTATATTCATCGTAGTCGCACGATTTAACTTAACGGAATTCTCTGCGGAACTGAAACCCACAGCCATTCGACCACTCCCATACCAACGAGTGCCAACACCGCAGCTGACGCACTCAACAAGTTCGAGCCGAGCGTGAGCAATAGGAGCGGAACGATATGCCCAACAGCGACGCCGATTCCCCAGAACCATCCGCCCATGGGTTTGGCCAGGATCATGTGAATTGCCCTGCGCGCATCGTCGGTCGGTGGCACGGTGAAGCATTCGGCGAGTATGGCGATTAGACTGAATCCGAGAGCGATGGCGAGCGCGACTGCGGGGAACTGGGGGCTGGGGACTTGGGGATGGGGTGAAGCAAGCGAGCCGCCAGAACCCAGACCCCAGATCCAATTTACAAGAAGCCACGTCGCGCTGGCGCCGAGAACGGCATGTGCTAACAGGTGCATGCTGAACAGGGGGCTTTGCCAGAGGTCGCGGCCTTTGGCTTGAGCAAATAGGAACGCCGTATAAACGGCTGTCAGTATAGCAAGTACTACGCCTGGCCAGAGCACCAGATCGGCCAGGGTGTACAATCCGAATATCGTCGCCAAAAGCCACAGGGTCAGCACGGCGCCGTACGCAGTGATGATGTACGCGCCACGTACAAGCCATGATTGCCATTGCGGTCGCAGGAGGACATAGAGAAACCGCTTCGGCTGCTTCAGGTCGACGACGAGTAACACACCCGTCACAACGAGGAAAAACATCGCCAGCAAACCGAGGACGATTTGCAGACCGATGGAATTTCCCGGCGAAGCGAGCCGCGCAGCGGCGGCCGCCAGAAACCCTCCCGCGGCAATCGATTTTGTCCAAATGTAGCTGACGACTGCCCAACCCCAGATTGGTTTCCGAGGGCGAACGTCGTAGACGCGGCGCGGTTCATGCGTCTGGCTTCGTGAGTCAGGAAACGGAGAGACGATCTCGGCCGGAGTCGACACTTGAGTGGTAGCGGAGCCGTTCTCGGTTTCCGTTAGCTCTGGACCGCCGCTCCATAGATATTGTCCGTCGGCTTTAGCTGCCGACGGTACGAGGGCGGCCTCGTCGCCCTCGATGTAATACAGCTTCGGCTTCGTGCCCTTTTCAGGTTTGCGAACTTGAGTGGGAAACCGATTGATCAACTGGCTGATTTCGCTCGTCGGGTCATCGAGGTCGCCGGGGATAATTGCCCGCTCCGGACAAACAACCACGCAACTGGGCTCCAAGCCAACCTCCAAGCGGTGCGTACAGAAATTGCATTTGGCCGCCGTGTTCGAGTCGGGATCGATGTAAAGGGCATCATAGGGACAAGCCTGCATGCAGGCTTTGCAGCCGATGCAGCGCTCATTGTTGAAATCGACGACGCCGTCGGCCCGGCGGTAAAGGGCCGTGACTGGACAGATGGTGACGCAGGGCGCCCAATCGCAGTGGTTGCAGCGCATGACGGTAAACATCCGCCGCGTATTGGGG
>DASZZA010000777.1:0-1520 GCA_035545135.1 Lacipirellulaceae bacterium
GGGCTTGTGCCCTCCAAAACTGGGGTTCTGCCTGCAAAACCGCGGTACGCTGTTCGACCTTAGTCCGGGCCGCCCGAACAGCTACGCCCCCGGCAAGCGGCCCTTCCACACGATCATCCCGTCGTTTGTCACGAAAGGCGGCCAGCCTGTGATGAGCTTTGGCGTGATGGGCGGCGACATGCAGCCGCAGGGCCACGTCCAAATCTTGATGAACCTGTTCGACTTCGACATGGGCCTACAAGAGGCCGGCGACGCACCGCGCGTCAAGCACATTGGCTCGTCCGAGCCAACGGGCCGTCCCGCCCAACCGGACGGCGGCAAGGTCGAGTTGGAATCCGGCTTCGCGGCGGCAACGGTCGATGGGCTCCGCAAGCGCGGCCACCAATTCTTGGACGCCGACGCCGAATTCGGTGGCTACCAGGCCATCTGGTATGACGCAGCAAAAGATGTGTACTTCGGTGCAACCGAGTCACGCAAGGACGGCGTCGCGATCGGGTATTGACTCGATTCCCGCTTTAGTGGTCGAGGAAGGCCGACTGGCCGAACGCGAGAAACTGCTGAAGCTTGATTATAGGGGCAGCAAACCGTCTCGGCAGGAGGCCAAAGTGGCCTCGGCCACTCGTTTGGTAAATTCAGTGGCAAGTATAGAATTTGTTCACTTTTGATAACCGGTGATGCCATACGCAGCAAAATGGACGAATCAATGAAAATCGTCCGCGCGCTTGCGATTTTCGTCGTCGTCGCGATTGCGTCCGTTGTGCGCGCGGATCCTGCACCGCGTCCCAACGTTCTTATCATTGTCTCGGATGACATGGGCTGGAACGGCATTGGTTTTCACCGCGGCTTCACCAAGACAGCGAATCTCGATCGCATCGCCGGACAGGGAGTTGAGCTTGATCGGTTCTACGTTTGCCCGATGTGCTCTCCCACTCGCGCTGGTCTCATGACGGGGCGATATGCGCTGCACGTCGGCATGGGCCGGACGGTCGTTCATCCCTGGTCGTACGACGGCGGGCTGCCTCCGGATGAAACCACGATCGCGACGGCCCTAGCCCCTGCCGGTTATAAAACGCGCGCGATTTTCGGCAAATGGCATCTCGGTCACATGGATCCGAAATGGCTCCCGCTCACCCATGGATTTACTCAATTCCGCGGCTGTTACACCGGCGCGATCGACTACTACACCCATGAACGGCTTGGCGAAGTCGATTGGCATGACAACTACGCCAATAGCGACGAACGAGGTTACGTTACCGACTTGATCGCCGACGACACCGCCGCCTTCATTAAGGCCCACGCTCAAGATCGGCAACCGTTCTTCTGCTACACCGCCTTCACGGCGCCACACGCGCCGCTGGAAGCGCCGAAGAAATACGTGGATCGCTACGCTCACCTCGATGACAATCCGAAGGACGGCAAACCGTCGAACAAGCAATTGATGGCTGCTCTCGTTGCAGCACTCGATGACGGTGTCGGCCGCATCCTTGATTCGATCGAGCGTGCAGGGGTTGCAGAGCGGA
>DASZZA010000778.1:0-2390 GCA_035545135.1 Lacipirellulaceae bacterium
TTTCCCTCGTCACGAAAGTATTCAGCAACCGCGGTGGCTGCCGACGCCGCGTGGACACGATTGAGCGCCGGTTCGTCGCTGGTCGCGACGACGACGACGCTACGCTGGCGCCCTTTTTCACCTAAGTCGCGTTCCAGGAAGTCGTTCACTTCGCGACCGCGTTCACCGACCAGGCCGGTGACGATGACATCGGCATCGGTGTAGCGGCTCATCATTCCCAGCAGCACGCTTTTGCCGACGCCGGAACCGGAAAAAATTCCTAGCCGCTGACCGCGCCCGCAAGTGAGCAGCGTGTCGATGGCGTGAACGCCGGTTGCGAGCGGTGTGCGAATCCGCGGTCGTTCCGTGGCCGACGGCGGTTGGCGATCCAACGGTACACGGAACGGCAGGACTGGTTGCGACCGACCATCGATGCAGCGTCCGTGGGCATCGATCACGCGACCGAGAAGGGCGGGGCCAACCTTTATCGATCGGCTCGTCCGCAGCATTCGTACGCGATTGCCGCGCCGCACGCCCGCCGTGGGACTCAGCAAGTAAATGAGTGTCCGACCATCTCGAAATCCAACGACCTCGCCTTCGGCCGACGCGTTCCCATCGCGCTCGATGCGAACAATCGCGCCGACCGGGGCGGGAAAATCGGCGACGCTCAAGGTCATGCCGATCGTTTCCGCCACGGTGCCGGTCAACGACGCAGTCATCATGGCGTTCAAGTTGTCGAGGATCGCTTCCATGCGATTTTTTGATGTATAAGCAAAATGGCTAATCGTTCAACACTTGCGTTCGTTTCTAAGCCAGTTCTTCCTCAATGCGCCGAAGTTGTGATTCGATCTGTTGGTCGATCTCGCCGAACTTCGTTTTTACCCTGCAGCCCCCGGGCGTAATCGATGGATCGGCGACAATCGAGGCCGGTGACAAGCGGCCGAGTGTCTCCGTCAGCCGACGAATCTGTGTTCCCAAGTTTTCGTGGTCGGCCGGGCTGATGTGCACAGTTACTTCGGACATGCCCGCCGCGAGGTGCAGTGTATCGGCCACGAGGTCGAGGGTAATTTGCGGCTGCTGCGAAAGCTCACGCCGAATGATTCGCTCGGCAATTGCCGACGCAACCTTCAAGGCCGAGTTTTCCCAGCCGCTTAAGAGTTGCGCCTTCGCATCGTTTATCTCGATCAGCAAATTCTCGAGGGCGGGGATGAGCGCCTCCATGCGCTTACCGACGCGCTCATCGAGAACGCGTTCAATGGCCGCCTCGGCCGCTTTCCGGCCGGCATTTTCTGCCTGGCGACGAATCTGCTCAGCTTGCTGATGGGCCTCAGCAACGATCTTGGCCGCCTCAACTCGTACGGTGCCCAGATAATCATTGGCTTTGCCGCGCATGTCGGCGAAGCTGAAGGCCACTGGCTGCACCTCGCGGCCTGAGTGCATCTCACGCGGATTGTCTTTGCGAATGATCGTGGCCATAGTGGTGGAACACTTTTAGTGTCTCGAGCGACTTAACTATGCGAGGATGTCTAGGATCGTCGCCTTTCCGCTAGCTGCCGAGCCGCGGCACTTGCCACAGCGTGCTGCGCTGTTTCGACATCGCTCAGGCGAGTTGGTCCAAGGTGACGGAGCTTACGGCGAAACATGCGAGCCGTTTGCTTTGGCATCGGTTCGCAAATCCGATCGACCATTTCGTCGCGTGAACCTGCGAGCGCCAGCGCAAACACGTTCGCGTCCACTTTCCGCAACACGGCAGCTAACGTCCGTGAATCGAGATTGATCAAGTCATCAAACGCGATGCGCGGAAGCGGCGGCTCCGGTCGCGGCGCGGGCGTTTGTCTCGGCTTATCGGCGGTAATCGTTCTTGACGACGTTGACACAGATCGGTTTTGCGAAGCGGTACTCGCTGCTTTTACCGCCGCACGTAGTCGCTCGGTTTGCCGTGGTGCAAACTCTTGGGCGCGCGCCCGGTCGTCGCTTTTAAAGTTGCGCAGTATTTGGTTGCGCGACTGCGAATCGGCGGCCGCCAAAATTGCGGCCATCGTGTCGCGCCGATTCCTGCGGCCGCCGCGCGAGCCTTCGCGTTTGGCGGCCCACGCTTCGAGCTCGCGCTGCAGGACGCCGACGCTTTCCGGGTCCGTTTCGCCCAAAGTGGATAGCCGCGCGATCGTCGCGGTCTGCACCTTTTGTGGGAGTGCGGCCAACACAGCGGCCGCCCGCTGCGGCGCCAGGTGCGATAACACGACGGCAATCGTTTGCGCATGTTCGCGCGAAAGATACGGCACCAATGCATCTGTTGGCGCATTGTCCAAAAACTCGAACCGCTTCGATCGGTCGGTTTCCGCCGCGATGCCGACCGACGGGCTGTACATGTGGTGTTCCAGCGACGACGAGAGCGATAACTCAACCTCGTC
>DASZZA010000779.1:0-4244 GCA_035545135.1 Lacipirellulaceae bacterium
CGGTAGTGTGTCTTTGTGGCCGTTTGATGATGGCCAACGTACGACTTCCAAAATACGTGATGCTGGCGACTTTGGTGTTGGTCGCCAGTGTTCAGAGCGAGGCGGCTGAGTCGAAGACGCCTGATTTCAACAAAGACGTTGCGCCGATTTTCGCAAAGTATTGCGCAGGCTGCCATAACGACACCGACTTAGAAGGTGGGCTATCGCTGGAATCATTCGCCAAGCTGCAAAAGGGTGGGGAAAAGGGTGCGGTGGTCGTGCCGCAACGGTCGGACGCGAGCCTGATGATTCGAATGCTTACGGGCGAAGTCGAGCCGTCGATGCCGCCCGAGGACAATCCGCACCCGACTGCGACACAGATCAACATCATCCGCGCCTGGATCGATGCGGGCGCCAAAGGCCCTGACGGAAAGCAATCGGACTTCCCGGAACTGTCGACTCCGAAAATCGCCGCTGCGCCTGGCGTCAAGGAGTACATCACCAGCCTGGCGCTTTCACCGGACGGGAAACAGCTGGCGCTCGGCAGATACCGACAGATCGAGCTGGTTAATCCGACATCGCGGCAGGTTATCGCGCGAGTGAGGGGTCTTCCCGGAAAGGTGAATCGTATTTGCTATTCGCGCGAGGGAAGGCTGTTCGTCGCGGCGTCTGGAATACCGGCGTTGTACGGCGTCGCGATGGTTTGCAAAGCGTCCGACGGCTCGGTTGTCTCACAAATAAAAGGTCAGCGTGACATACTTTACGACGCCAAGCTCAGCCCGGACGGCAAATTACTGGCGACGTGTAGCTACGACCATCAAATCTGTCTCTGGGACGTCGCCACCGGAAAACTCGTAAGAACGCTGACCGGGCATAACGGCGCGGTCTATGAATTGGCGTTTTCCTCGGACGGTTCGGTGCTAGCCAGCGCGAGCGCCGATGCGACGGTCAAACTCTGGAATGTCGCAACGGGCGAGCGGCTGGATACGCTTGGTCAGCCTGAGGGCGAGCAATGTGCCGTTGCATTCAGCCCGGACGGGAAGTCGATCGTCGCGGGCGGGGGCGATCGAGAGCTGCGGCTGTGGCAGTTCCTGTCGCGGAAGCGACCGGAAATCAATCCGCTGAAATTTTCGCGGACCGCGCATGAAAGTGCGATTGTCGATTTCGCATTTTCTCCGGACGGCTCGAAGCTGGTGTCGGCATCCGAAGGCGGCGAATTGGTTTTATGGGACGTCGCAGATCTCAAGCCGACGTACCGGTTCAAAACGCAGCCTGATGTTATTTCAGGATTAGCATTTGAACCCAATGGCGCGGGCATCTATGTGGCTTGCATCAACGGCTCGTGGCAACGGCTGCTGGTCCCCAGGGACATTGAAACAGTCGCAGCCAAAACGAACAAACAAGCGACGACTTCATCAGCAACGGCCGCCGATGAAAAGGTTTCGCGAGCGGTATATACGGAGCATGAGCCAAACAATTCGGCATCAAGTGCAAACGTAATCTCTGCCAACTCGGTGACGAGCGGTGTCATCAGCGCTCCGGGGCAGGGTGCGTTGCGGGACGTTGATTTATTTCGTTTCCATGCGCATCGGGGTGAGCGGCTCGTGCTTGAAATCAACGGTGCCCGCACGAAGTCGCCGCTGGATTCCAAGCTTGAAATCCTCGACGCCACCGGGAAGCGCGTGCCCCGCGTGGTTTTGCAGGCAGTGCGGACTTCCTATTTTACCTTTCGCGGACACAACTCGACCGATCTCAGTGACTTTCGACTGAGCGGCTTCGCCGACATGGAGCTTAATCAATATGTGTACGCGAACGGCGAAGTGATGAAGCTATGGATGCAGCCGCGGGGGCCGGATTCGGGCTTTCTCGTGTATCCGGGTTTCAGCGGCGAACGTTATACGTATTTTGGCACCACAGCGATCACGCACGCGTTGAATGAAACGTGCTACATCGTCGAGCCACATCGACCGGGCGAATCACTAATCCCCACCGGATTGCCTCAATACACGATCTACTACGAGAACGACGACGACCCATGGCGGAAACTAGGGCGAGATTCTCGCATCGCGTTCACCGCGCCGGCCGACGGCGACTACCTTGCCCGCGTCTCGGATGTACGCGGCGAGGGAGGCGCGAACTACAAGTATCAGCTCATCGTGCGGCCACCGCATCCCGACTTCCAAATCAGCTTCGTCGATAACGACCGCACGATCAACGCCGGCAGCGGCAAGGAATTCTCGGTCGTGGCGACACGAGATGACGAATTCGATGGGGAGATTCGCGTAGACGTCACCGGGTTACCGCCCGGTTTTCACGTTACTTCTCCATTGACGGTCGAGGCTGGCCAAACGACCGCGTACGGTACGCTGACGGCCAATGTCGATGCCCCGGCCCCCACGTCGAAAAACGCGAACGGGGCCCGAGTGATCGCTTCTGCGGTTATCAACGGGAAACTGGTTACGAAGAAGCCGATCGAGTTTGGTGAAATCAAACTCGCCGGCCGACCACAGCTGCTCATTCGTGTGCTGCCTGCGTCGCCGGCGGGGGATGCGCTTCGGCAAAGGTCCGCCACGAATCAGGCGCCGACGGAACTGTCGGTCGCCCCCGGGGAAACCATCGCGGCGGTGGTGCAGCTCGAGCGAAACGGGTACGACGGCGACGTTCAATTTGGCACTGAATTCGCTGGACGAAATCTACCGCACGGTGTTTACGTCGACAACATCGGCCTAAATGGCATGACTCTACTCAAGGGCGAAACGGAGCGCACATTCTATCTCACGGCCCGTAAGTGGGTTCCCGAGCAAACTCGCCTTTTCCATTTGCGATCTGAGGAAGCGGGGAACCAGACAAGCTGGCCAGTAATACTCCACGTCCGAAAGGGGCCGGTTCGCTCGACACCGAACGCCAATCGAGTCGCGGCGTCGCCCGAGACAAAGTAGGCCAATTAGTTCCCGCAGCCCGCATTTACTTTTCGCGCATCGGCAATTCTGTAGCCGGATGTTATGCTGGGCCCATTAATCCCGGCAGATGAATGCAGACTTTTCGATCGCACGATGCCCAATTCCCATCGGCCACATCTGGAGCGTGGGCTGAATCTGTTGCATGCCACGTCGCTCAACGTGGCCAATATGCTGGGCGCCGGACCATTCTTTACGATTCCGGTCCTGCTCGCGGCAATGGCAGGCCCACAGGGTATGCTGGGATGGATCGTGGCGCTCGTCATCGTTACTTGCGATGGGCTTATTTGGGCGGAACTCGGCGCCGCCTTGCCAGGGAGCGGAGGCACGTATCATTACCTCCGAGAGATCTTTGGCGGCACGAGATGGGGCCGCTTTCTGCCGTTTCTGTTTATGTGGCAGTTTCTGATTAGTGGATCGCTGGAAGTTGCCTCCGGTTACATTGCAACCGCGCAGTTTACGCTGTCGTTGTGGCCATCGTACGGAAAGGCAATTGCAGAGGGGGGTTGGTCGGATACGGTCGTTAAAGGCCTCGTCGCAAGCGTGATGGTGGCAGTCATGTTCGTTTTGTTGTGCCAGCGGATTCGATCGCTGGGCTGGTTGAGCACCGCACTCGTGGTTGGCGTTTTGACGGCGGTGGGTACGATTATCGTGCTCGGCGCGCAGCATTTCGAACCACGATTGATTTCATTTCCGCAAGGCGCCTTCCATTTTGACTGGCGTTTCTTCAGCGGACTTGGCGCGGCAACGAGCGTGGCCGTTTACGACTACCTGGGATATTACAACATATGCCATTTGGGCGAGGAGGTACGGGAGCCCGAGACGACGATTCCGAGGTCGGTGCTGCTCTCGATCTTCATCGTTGCATTTCTTTACATGTCGATGAGTCTGGCGACAATCGGCGTCGTGCCGTGGCAGGAAGCGATCGAGCCCGGCACCATGGCCCATGAAAACATTGCTGGCGCATTTATGACCAAGCTCTACGGAGCGCACGTTGCCAAAGTATTTACGGGTCTCATAATTTGGACGTGTCTCGCCGGCCTGTTCGCAATGACATTGGGTTACTCGCGGATCGTTTATGCCGCGGCGAAGAACGGCGATTTTTTTCGCTATTTCGCCAGGCTTCATCCTACCCGCGGTTATCCCTGGGCCGCACTTGCGTTGCTCAGCGGAATGACGGCGTTATTCTGCTTCTTTCCATTGGCGATCGTGATTCGCGGAGCCGTCGTGGTGAGAATCATGGTTCAATTCATCGGCCAAGTTTTTGCGCTTCACGTCTTGCGCTCCAAGAACCAGCACGCACTGCCG
>DASZZA010000780.1:0-15413 GCA_035545135.1 Lacipirellulaceae bacterium
CTTGAAGCGGTGAAGCCATTCCAAAAGTCGATCGCGAAGGCGATGCGAACTCAACAAAAATCCGCCCCCCAGGGCGAGCGGCATGGGACTCATATTGCCGTCTAACGCCTCGGCTGTTCGCGCGACCAGGTCGGCCAATTCGGCGGCCGCTGAGTCGAGAATCGCTTCGGCATTCTTCTCACCTCGTTCGCCAAGCTCAACGACGATGTGCGCGAGCGAAGCAATGAAGGCACGAGGATCACTGCTCGTGTAAACCGCCTTGGTCAGTTCAACCACGCTCTTCACATCCAGCTCGCTCACAACGGCTTCAGTAAGCGAATCCGGATGCCACCGCGTTTCGCCCTCCAGATCGCGCAGCGCATGCACCAATGCGCTGCGGCCGACGCTGTAGCCGCTGCCGTCGTCGCCCAACAAATAACCCCATCCACCACAGCGTTTCGTGCAGCCGTTGATGGCGCGACCAAACGCAACCGAACCGGTTCCGGCGATGAGTGCAATGCCGCAGCAATGAGGCGTGCCGGCGGCGAGAATCGGAAGCACGTCGGAAACAATGGCCACTTGGTCGGCGAGATTCGTTTCATGTGCCCAGCGTACAAATTGCTCACTAATGTCATGGTTTGCCGCGCCCGCGATCGAGAGCACGAGCCGCGCGATTCGGCCACTCACATTCGGCGCTGCGCTGCGCGCCTGCGTGATCGCATCGCCGATTGCACGCGTCGCTTCCGCAAAGCCCACGCTAAAAGGATTGCCAGCCGACGAGCGCCCACGGCCCAACACCTGCCGGTCTTGTCGCGCGTTCAGGTCGACCAGGCAGGCCAACGTTTTCGTGCCGCCGGTGTCGACCACAACCAAGAGCTCGGCGACGGTCGAATCGAGCGCCGAGTCCGTTACTCCAATCTCGCTCGCCATGGGCTTCAATGCGCCGGAGCGTTGTTATTGAGATGGCTTTGAAGAGCCGTTCGCAAATGTCCCTGCGCCGCCAAAAGCAATTGCCGCGCTTCGGCCGGTGAATGCCCGGTATGAAATCGCACAATTGCCGTTTTTACTTCGCCGTCCGATTCGCGCAGCAAACGCTCGGCTTCGGATTCTGTCAGATTCGTCAGGTCGCGCACAATTCGGCGAGCGCGATCGTTGAGCTTTGTATTCGACGCCCGGAGGTCGACCATCAAGTTGCCATACGTTTTGCCGAGTCGAATCATTGCGCCGGTCGTCAGCATGTTCAAAACCATTTTTGTTGCAGTGCCGGCTTTCATACGGGTAGAACCGCTGAGAATTTCCGGCCCGACGACCGGCGTGATGCTAAGATCACACCGCTTGGCAATTTGCGAATCTCGGTTGCAGCTCAAACCGATCGTAAATGCGCCCACGGATCGAGCATGTTCCAGGCTGCCGAGCACATATGGTGTGCGACCGCTCGTGGCGATCCCGACCAGGACGTCGTCATCGGAAAGCCGAACATTCTTGAGGTCTTCGACGGCAAGCTCGCGTCGATCTTCGGCGCCCTCAACCGAACTCGTGAGGGCCGTACGTCCACCGGCAATCAGACCGACCACCTGCGACGGGTGTGTATTGAACGTGGGCGGACATTCGACCGCATCGAGCACGCCAAGCCGGCCTGAAGTGCCGGCTCCGATGTAAACCAACCGCCCACCGTGACCGATGCGATCGGCAATTACGTCGATAGCCTGAGCGATCGCGTCGGCCTGTTCGGCCACCGCCGCGGCAATCTTTGCGTCCTCCGAGTTGATCAGCCGCACAATCTCTAGTGCGGTCAACCCATCAAGATCTTCCGAAGCCGGGTTGCGCGCTTCGGTCGTCAAATGCTCAAGCATATATTAAGCACAACTGGTATACTAAAGAGCTCGCCTCACGCAGTTCCGGTGCGACCTCTCATTCTATGCAGCCATCGTAACGCATTACAGACAAGTTGCGCAAAATAGATACAGAACTGCGCTGGTATGACTTATTGAGCCCGACCGCGTGGCTTAAGTTGAGGATTCGGCAGTAAATTCCGCAGGAATCTCGAACGCGCGCTAGGAGAAACGCGGCCACAGGAGTTCCGCAAGTTTGTTCGTGTTGCCCGCTGTCAGCCCTGTCGCCATCGGCCCGATCGACGCGCTGCTTGTCGTCGTTTATCTCGCTGCCACCACCGCGCTGGGAATCTGGCTGGGCCGCGGCCAAAAAAACAACCGTGATTATTTCTTGGCAGGCCACCGGCTGCCGACGTGGTCGCTGCTGCTGTCGATCGTCGCGACCGAAACGAGCACGGTGACGTTCCTGAGTGTACCGGGAAAATCGTTCGTCCAAGGCGGCAGTTTTACGTTTCTTCAAATCGCATTCGGCTACATTTTAGGCCGGTTCGCCATCATCGTGTTCTTATTGCCCGCATATTTTCGCGGCGAGATGCTGAGCGCGTACCACGTAATGGAAAACCGCTTCGGCCTCACCACGCGGCGGACCGCATCACTTGTGTTCTTGGTAACGCGAAACCTCGCCGACGGTTTGCGGTTATATCTAAGTGCCTTGGCCCTTGATATTGCGCTCGGCGGCGGCTTGGTTCCGTGTATCGTCGTCATGACCATCATCACGGCCATTTACGCCTGCGCCGGCGGTGTGCGATCCGTCGTGTGGAATGATTGCGTGCAATTCGTCGTCTACATGGCAGGGGCGATTGCGACGGTGTGGGTCGTTGTGCACAACCTATCGGGCGGTTGGTCGCAGCTCATCGAATTCGGGCGGCACACGCATCGTTGGAGGCTGTTCGATTTCGATCCGTCGCTTACGAAAGGCGACGTCACGTTTTGGTCCGGGCTGCTCGGCGGCGCGTTTTTATCGCTGGCGACCCACGGCGTCGATCAAATGATCGTGCAGCGCTATTTATGTGCGCGTGACCGGAAATCGGCCGGTTGGGCGCTCGGCATGAGTGGCTTCATCGTGCTCGCGCAGTTCGCCCTGTTTCTTTTGATTGGCGTCGCATTGGCTTGCTACTACTCGCTTCCGCAAGCCGGAACCATTCCGACAGTCGGCGACAAAGCGTTCATGAGATTCGTCATTGACCACATGGGCGTAGGCTTTCGCGGGCTGATCCTGGCGGCGGTGCTGGCCGCCACGATGTCGAACCTGTCGGCTTCCTTCAACTCATCGGCCAGTTCGTTTATGAGCGACTGGCTGAATCGGTGGTTGCCACACGTCGATGATCGACAAAGCTTGCGGATGGCCCGCATGCTAACGGTCGTGTCGGCGCTCATCCACGCGGCCGTGGCTATCACTGTTTATGAAATCGGAGTAAAGATGACGATCGTCGACACTGTGCTCGCGATCGCGGGTTTTTCGATCGGCCTGCTGCTTGGTTTGTATGCTCTCGGATTGATTTCGCGCCGCGTATCCGAGCGTACCGCACTGGTTGCCTTCTGCATCGGCGTCGCCGTTACGTGCATTGTCGCTTTTGCGACGCCGATCAGCGGTTGGTGGTACACTCTGGTGGGCAGCAGCGTGGTCGTCGTTGCCGGACTGACTTTAAGCGCGATTTTTGATCCACCAGTTTTGCATCGTGTGAATGATACTCCCTGAAGATAGTTACAACCTGGAGCACGAACGCGGCGCTAGCCCATTTTGGAAAAAACTGCCATGACCCGACAAGCATCGCCACAAATCGGACCTCCATTCTTTTTACTCCTGCTCGCAGCTGCGTTTATCGGCGTGATCACGGCGATCGATCGTGCCGCCGATGCGCCGCCGCGCGGGCCGCATCGGATTTCATGCGAAAAGGCCCATATGGATTCGGCGATGGGGAGTTACATCGATCCCCTGGTCGCGGCAAGCATCGCGCGGGGTGACATGTCGGGTTGCGTCGTGCTGATCGGCCGGCGCGACGGAATAGTTTTCGAGCGCGCGTACGGCAATCGCCGCGTCGAACCGAACAAAGAACCGATGACGGTCGACACGCTGTTCGACATGGCGTCGCTCACCAAGCCGCTTGCCACGGCGACGAGCGTGATGATCCTGCTGGAGCGCGGACAGTTGCGGCTGCGCGACAAAGTGTCGAAATTCTTCCCTGAGTTTGCCGCACACGGAAAAGGCGAAGTGACGATCGAAAACTTGCTCACGCATTCCTCGGGACTGGTGCCGGACAATCCGCTGTCCGACTATTCGAACGGTTGGAAGTCGGCGTTGCCCAAGATCTGCGACCTCCATCCACTCTCGGAGCCGGGAGCAAAGTTCAAGTACTCGGACATCAACTTCATCCTGCTCGGCAAGATCGTCGAGAAAGTGAGCGGCAAACCGGAAAACGAGTTCGTCAAACAGGAGATTTACAGCAAGCTCGGCATGCGCGACACGGGCTACTTGCCAGCGGAGAAACTGCAGGCCCGCGCGGAAACGACCGAGAAGCGCGACGGCAAGTGGCTAAAAGGTGAAGTGCACGACCCACGCGCCGCCAAGATGGGCGGCGTCGCCGGACACGCCGGCCTGTTCAGCACGGCCCACGATCTGGCGATTTACGGGCAAATGATGTTGCAAGATGGTTGCTACGGCGACGTGCGCATCCTCAGCCCGGCCACGGTTCACGAAATGACCCGTGCGCGCGACATCGGCGGCCAGCTTCGCGCTTTGGGTTGGGACAAGCAAAGCGTTTACTCGCGCAACCGCGGCGAGTTGATGCGCAACTGCGCGTTTGGCCACGGCGGCTTCACCGGCACATCGATGTGGATCGATCCGCAACTTGATCTGTACGTGATATTCCTCGGCGACCGGCTGCACCCGGACGGCGTCGGCGAAGTGAACGACCTGGCGGGACGCATCGGTACTATTGCCTGTGCGGCAATTCGAGATGTGGCGCCAACGAGTTCTATCCAAGCCGTCGGCTTGCCGGTGGCAGCCGCGCGCAAGTCCGCGGCTTGGATAGACAAATCTCGCGTGCGCCTGGGCATCGACGTTCTGCAGGATGAAGAATTTAAATCACTGGCCGGCAAACGCGTTGGTCTGATCACGAATCAGACGGGCGTCGATTCGGAAGGCGTCTCGACAATTGACCGACTATTCACCGCGAAGAATGTGAAGCTCGTCGAGTTGTTTAGCCCCGAACATGGCATCCGCGGTGCGCTCGATCAGCCAAACATCACGGACACCAAAGACCAGGAGACCGGACTGCCTGTCTACAGCCTCTTCGGCAAAAGTCGGAAGCCGTCGAAGGAACAACTCGCGAAGATCGATGCGCTCGTGTTCGATATCCAGGATGTCGGCGCGCGGTTTTACACGTACCCGTCGACGATGTGCCTCGCGATGGAAGCGGCCGCCGAAGCGGGAAAAGAATTCTGCGTGCTCGATCGGCCAAACCCGATCGACGGCGTCACGATCGAAGGGCCGCTGCTGGATGCAGGCCGCCAATCGTTCGTCGGTCATCAACGCCTGCCGGTACGGCATGGCATGACGGTCGGCGAGCTTGCCCGCATGTATGCCAAAGAGCACAAGCTCAACGTGAAGCTCACCGTCGTGCCGACGGAAGGCTGGCATCGCGAGATGCTGCTGTACGACACCGGCCTCGATTGGCTGAACCCGTCGCCCAACATGCGATCGCTCACTGCCGCGCTGCTTTATCCCGGCGTCGGGCTGTTGGAGTTTACCAATGTTTCGGTGGGCCGCGGTACCGATGCGCCATTCGAAGTGATGGGCGCGCCGTGGATTCACGAGCACGAGCTGGCCGACCTGGTCAACGCCGCGAACCCGCCGGGCGTGCGAGTCGTGCCGTTGTGTTTCACGCCGACATCAAGCAAATTTGCCGGCCAGAAATGTCACGGACTTAATTTCATCATCACCGACTGGGACAAATTTCGCTCGTTCGACCTGGGCGTGGTCGTGGCCCACGCGCTCAACAAACTATACGGAGAGAAATGGCACCACGAGAAATATATGACGCTGTTGGGCAACGAAGAGACTTACCAACGCATCTTCGCGGGCGACCAGGTTGCGGACATTCTGAAATCGGTGGATGATCAAGTGAAACAGTTCCGCGAACGGCGGAAACCGTTTCTACTGTATTAGTGATGCGCTAGTCAGTTGCCACAAAGAACACAAAAAGACACAAAAATGAAATGGGAAGATATCAACCAGTTGTGCGACGTTGTGCGCGAAACGAGCTTTGCGATTCACAAGTATCACAGAAATGGCCATCTCGAAAAGATCTACGAGAACGCACTGGTCCACCGGCTACGAAAGCTGGGGTTGAGAGTAGAACAACAGTTCCCGCTGACCGTTTACGACGAAGACGGCACCATTCTCGGTGAATACTTTGCGGATCTGTTGGTTGAGAATTGCTTAGTGGTTGAGCTCAAAGCGTGTAAAGCAATGGCCGTTGAGCACATTGCACAAATCCTGGGATACTTGAAATCTTCTCGAATTGAAACGGGATTACTGATCAACTTCGGCGCTCCCAGACTGCAGATCAAGAAGTATCTAATGTCCCAACCGGCCATTGTTGGATGAAATGTAATTCACGCGCAGCCCAAGTTGAATCGATGTTGCATCGACTGGCATTATTGTGTCTTTTTGAGTTTTTTGTGGCTACTTCAGCGGCGGCCCACGCGCACACGGCGACCGCGGAGCATTACATGATCGCTACCGTCAATCCGATCGCGACCGATGCCGGCGTTGCTATTTTTCGCGAAGGGGGCAACGCGGTGGATGCGGCGGTAACGGCCGCGCTGACGCTCGGCGTCGTCGATGGCGAAAACTCGGGAATCGGCGGCGGCTGCTTGATTCTTATCCGCACGGCCGACGGCAAGTTCACCGCAATCGACGGCCGCGAGATGGCGCCTGCCGCGGCCAGTAAGAACATGTTCTTGCGCGACGGCAAACCGTTGCCGATGGCCAGTCAAACGGGTCCGCTAGCCCCGGGCGTTCCGGGAGCGCTCGCGGCGTACAAGGTTGCGCTCGACCGCTGCGGCACGAAGTCGCTCGCCCGCGCGCTCGCACCAGGAATCAAGGCCGCGGCCGAAGGGTTCACGATCAGCGAAGGCTATGCTGATGCCGTACATCGAGTCGAGCACAACTTGCAAGAGTTCGAGGGCTCCAAGGCGGTGTTCTTCCGCCCGGACGGCAAACCCATTCAGGCCGGCGATCATTTGGTTCAATCGGACCTCGCCAATACGTACCGCCAAATTGCCGCGCACGGCGCCGATTGGTTCTACCGTGGAGAGGTGGCGGAAAAGATCGGCAACTGGATGGCCAAGCACGGTGGGATTATCACGGCTCACGATTTTGCCGCGTACAAGGCGAAGATTCGCGAACCGTTGCATTCGACTTACCGCGGCTACCAAATCATTGGGTTTCCGCCACCCAGTTCCGGCGGCGTTCACGTTGCCGAAATATTGAACATTCTCGAATCGTTCGACTTGCAGTCGATCGAGCGCAAGGATCCGGTCGCGGCAGCTAATGTCATCAGCGAAGCGTTCCAACTCGCATTCGCCGATCGTGCGTACTGGCTGGGCGATGCAGATTTCGTCTCCGTGCCGCGGGGGCTTGTTTCCAAAGAGTACGCGAAACAGCTCGCGGCGAAAATTGACCCCAAGCGCGCGATCGACGTTCCCACGCACGGCTCGCCGCCCAACTATTCGCAAGACATTTTTGGCCGACACACGACGCACATCGCTGCCGCCGACGCGGCCGGCAACTGGGTCGCCATCACGGCCACGGTGAACACGACATTCGGCTCGAAGGTGATCGTCCCGGGCACCGGCGTGGTGCTCAATGACGAAATGGATGACTTCTCGATTTACCCCGGAATGCCGAACGCCTTTGGTCTTGTGGGCGCGGAGAACAACAGCGTGGCACCGGGCAAACGGCCGCTGTCGAGCATGAGTCCCACGATCGTGCTCGACAAACATGGCAAGCCGGTGCTTACGGTCGGAGCCGCTGGGGGGCCGAAAATCATCACCCAGGTGGTGCTCGCAATCATACGCGTTCTCGATTTCCATCAATCGCTAGCCGATGCCATCGCGGGACGGCGGTTCCACCATCAGTGGCGACCAAATTGCATTTCCTATGAAAAAGGACTCGCGTCGGAGATCGTCGAAGGTCTCCGCGAGCGCGGGCACAACGTGGAAGAGCTTAGTAGCGCTGGCGTCACGCAAGCAATTCAAGTGGGCCCGGACGGAGCGCTCATTGGCGTTGCCGACCCACGTGCCGGCGGGAAAGCGGCGGGCGATTAGATCGGCCACAAAAAAACAAAAAAGCACAATAAGCAATGCCTAATAGAATGCGAGTCAGTCGAGAAGTGATTGAAATTCTTGTCTCTTTTCGTGTTTCTTGTGGCAAGTCAAACATATACCAACGGTTTCAACCATGACCACGTGTTTCCATTATCGCAGCGTCGTTAAGAACTTATTCGTCGTGGCCGTTGTGTCGTTGTGGTTTCCATTCGGTGGCCGCACCGCGTTCGCCGACGGGCTCGTGCCGGTTGGCTCTCAGCCGCACGGCGGACTGAGCGGCAAGATTGTGTACACCCACGGCGGCCATGGAATTACGGCCGCAAACCAAGCCGACGGCGCGTGGACGTTCCAGCGCGGGCCGAGTCACGGCATGATCGAGGACTTAGGGAACGTCGACCAGATGGCGTTCCTGGTCGATTACTCATTTCGCGCCGGCGCCACGATCGTGCCGCTGCGGCCCGTCGGGCACCAGCCGAATGAAGTCGTGATCGATAATGATGATCCGAACGTAACGTTTACCGGTAAGTGGAGTGATGCCACGGATGCGAAGGTGTACTTTGGCAAGCCGGGTCACGTGCCATGTCGTCGAACGGCAACGTCGCGCGTGGAAACGGCGCATGCGCGATATACGCCGAACATTCGAGTCGCCGGCTTTTATCCTGTCTATGCCTGGACCAGCTCCGGCGGCGATCGGGCAACCGATCAGCTTTATCGCGTGCATCATTCCGGCGGCACGACAGAAGTTACGATTAACCATCGCCGCGTGGGGAATGGGTTGGTGTATCTCGGAACGTACTACTTCGATGCCGGGCGGAAGGGTTACGTCGATATCAGCAACCGTTCCAAGTGTCCGCACAGCGTGGTTGTCGCCGATATGATTCGTTTCGGTAACGGCATGGGCGACATCAGCCGCGGAATGGCGGGCATCTCGCACTGGGAACGATCGGATGAATCAGGCTTGTATTGGGTGATGTGGCATGCCAATCGTGCGACCGGCGTGTCTGAGAGTGACTACCGGGCGACGAACAAAGACCGCGACGCGGCGGTCAGCTTCTCACCCCGCTATGCGGCATACATGAATCGCGAGGCCGATGGCCGGCTCGCGGACCGTGTGTTCGTAAGCTTTCATTCGAACGCGAGCGGTCCCGGTTCGCACGGGCGCGGCACGCTGGGGCTTTACAACGGCAACAATCGCCGGTCCGCTGAGACTCCGCATCAGTTAGTGCTAGCCCAATCGCTGGCCTCGGAAGTGAACGACGAACTGGTCGCGCAGAACGGAACATTCGAGCACGATTGGAGTAACAGGAAGAACGATGTTACGCTCGACCGCAAGGACATCGAATTCGGTGAGATCAACAATGAATACATCCACGATGAATTCGACGCGACGATCGTCGAGGTCGCGTTTCACGACAATCAGCAGGATGCCGAGCTGCTGCGCGACCCGAAGGTGCGCGACGCCATTGCGCGGGCCACGTATCACGGACTAATCAAATACTTCCGCGCCGTGGACAACGAGCAAACGCCGGCGATTGCGTCGCCGCCGCCGGTGACGGGCGCGCACGTTGAATCTAACACGGCGGGAAGCGTTACGATTTCGTGGCTGCCGCCGAAGGCCGGCCGCTATGAGGGCGGCACGCCGACCGGCTATCGTATCTATGCTTCGACGAACGGATACGGTTTCGACGGCGGAACTCTCGTCAAGGGGGCGCAGAAAAATACCGCGACTCTTTCCGGCTACGACCCACAGAAAATCTACTACTTCAAAGTCGCGGCGGTGAATCCGGGTGGCGAATCGCCGCCTTCGGAAGTTGTCGCCGCGCTGCCCAGCGGAGGCGCGAAGCAAGTGCTGATCGTAAACGGTTTCCATCGGCTCGATCGGACGCTCGATCCGACGCAAACCTACGATGGCAAAACGGTCGATCGCGTATGGCCGCGGCAGAGCAATTCGCGGGACTACGTGGTGCAAGTGGCGACGGCGATTGCGGCCGCCGCTCCCGGCACGCACGTTGCCAGCACGAGCAACGAAGCGGTGAGCAGCGGAGCCGTCAATCTCAACGAGTACAAGACCGCAGTCTGGATCTTGGGCACCGAATCGACGCACGATCACACGTTCGACGCCGTTGAACAGAAGAACGTTGAGCAATTCATCGCCGGCGGTGGGAACCTGTTCGTCACAGGCAGCGAGATCGGTTGGGACCTCGACGCGCAAGACAACGGCCGTGCGTTTTATCAGAAGACGCTCAAAGGCAAGTTCGTCGCCGATCGTGCCAAGTCGTCCCAGGTAAGCGGAGCGCCGGGGAGCATTTTCGACGGGCTGGAATTCTCGTTCGATAATGGCTCCAAGTTCTACGACGTCAATTCGCCCGACGTGATCGCCGCAGAACCAGTTGCGCACGTAGCGCTCCAGTATGCCAACGGGGGTGGCGCGGCGGCCGTCCAATTCGGCGGCACGGCGGGACGCGGCAGCATTGTGATGTTCGGCTTTCCATTCGAGACGATCACCACGTCAGGCGATCGGGCTACGGTCATGCGCCGCGTGCTCGACTTCTTTCACGAATAGCCGCGCGATGTTCCGCGGATGCGGCGGCGCAGGCCAGATTTCAACCCGACCCGCGCTGGCTACCGAGAATTTGAATGCAGGAAGGATGTGACGATAACCGGCGAGCTACGCTTCGCCGGAAACAAGCGGGGATTCTCGCTCATTCGGCGAAACATAGCTCGCCGGCTAATCAGCGCATTTTCGACTCTTCAATAGCCCTGCTGACCCGTGCGAATTGATTGCCCATCTTCCGGCCGGCTGTTTACAATCAAGACTGTCACTTGGCCTCAGGGCGGCGAACGGACTTGGGAAAAGGCAATGACCGACTGGCTTGCTCGCGCGAAGCGTACGTTGTTACGTCAATCGCTGTGGACTTCTGTTAACCAATGTGGCGGCCGGCCAAGTATCTCGCGCCGGCGGTGTGCGTTTGAAGAACTGGAGCCGCGGCTGGCGCTCTCGGTTGCGCCCGGCCTCGTCGCGGCGCCCCAAACGTATAGCGGGGCGCTCGACGGCAAAGTTGTATTCGTTTCGGGCGGTCACGGCATCGGTTGGAACGGCTCCGCCTTTGCAACCGAGCGGCCCGATTACTGGGAAGCAAACGGAGACACCTCCGATGGCGATCTTGTCGAAGACTTCGGCAACCAGGACCAAATGAGCATCTATGCCGACGACGCGCTGCGCGCCGGCGCAACGGTCGTGCCGATGAGGCCGGTTGGACATCAGCTCAATGAAGTGGTCCTCGACAATGATTCGCCGGACGTGTCGTTCACTGGCAGTTGGTCGAACAGCGCCAACACCCGGTTCTACGACGAAGATTACGGCGCGACGGCCGACGCGGTGCCCTACAAATTTGCCGGCACAACGACCGGTCCCGCGACCGCTTTTGCCACCTACACGCCGAACATTCCGGAAGCCGGATTCTATCCGGTGTACACGTGGGTTCACTGGGGAACCGATCGCACCGTGCAAACCTACACGATCAATCACACGGGTGGATCGACCGAGGTGAAGGTCGACCACAGTGTTGTGGGCGACGGCTGGGTGTATCTCGGCACTTACCATTTCGACGCCGGCAAATCGACCGACGAAGGATCGGTGGTTATCAGCAATCAAGCGCCTTTGAATGGCAGAGTAGTCATCGCCGACGCCATTCGTTTCGGAAACGGAATGGGAGACTACATCGAATCGGGTGCGCCGGGCGTTTCCGGGGCGCCGCGCGAGGATGAAGATTCCTTTCACTGGATCGCCCGTTCGATCGGGCAAGGGACGACTATTTCGAGTGTGCTCGGCAGTGATACGAACGTGTCTGCGCCGTCCGATTTTGCCGAGTACATGTATCACGGCAATTTCGGCGGTGCGCTGTACATCGGATTCCATTCGAATGGCAGCACTGGTGCGCCTACCAGCACCGGCCGTGGCGCCCGCGGATTGTACGACAACAGCTCGTCGCAGCGCACGCCCAATCAGGTTGCGCTTGCTACCTTGATGGGTGATCAGGTCAATCAGGACTTCCAAAACCTCAACGGAGTTTTCGAATACGATTGGACGACCGATACGACCAACACCGATTCACATATCAATTTTGGTGAGATCAATCTCGGCCAAAACGCCGAGATGGACGCCACGATCGTAGAGGTGGCTTATCACGATAATCTGGAAGACAATGCGCTATTGCGCGACCCGAAAGTGCGCGACCAAATCGCCCGCAGCGTCTATCAAGGAACGGTGCAGTATTTCGCCACGTACGGCAGCCCCGCGGTCACCAATACCAGCATGCCGACGACGCCGACAAACGTGCGTGCCGTCTCGAGCGCCAGCGGCCAGGTCACAATTAGCTGGTCGGCCGGCCCGACGAGTCCGGCAAGCGTGTACGGCGATCCGGCCACGGGCTACGTTGTGTATGCGTCGGTCGATGGGTACGGCTTCGATGGTGGCACCGTCGTCTCCGGCGGCGGCGCCTCGTCGGTGACACTTTCGGGTTACGATCCAAACACGCCATACTATTTCAAAGTCGCAGCCACGAACGCGGGCGGCGAATCGGAGGCCTCGGAGGTTGTCGCCGCGCTCCCAAGCGGCGGCAGCAAACAAGTGCTGATCGTCAACGGCTTCGACCGGATCGACCGCACGCAGGACTTTTTCTATCCCTATACGCAGGACGGTTACAGCACGCCGGACCCCGACGGATTCACCAACCGGGTCTGGCCCACCTACAACAACAGCCACAACTACGTGATCCAGGTCGCTAGTGCGATCGAGGCCGCGAAACCGGGCGTGCATTTCGAAAGCACGAGCAACGAAGCCGTCATCAACGGGGCGGTGAATCTCAACGATTACGATACGGTGATCTGGATCTTGGGAGATGAATCGTCACACGACCACACGTTCGACGCGACCGAACAAACGAAGCTGGCGAGCTTCATCAATACTGGTGGTAACTTGTTCGTGAGCGGTTCCGAGATTGGTTGGGACCTCGATCACCTGAACAACGGTCGGTCGTTCTACGAGAACACGCTCCAAACCAACTATGTGGCGGATGATGCGAACACCTATGCGGTGACAGCCAACGCCGGCGGCATTTTCGGCGGCATGAGCGGCTTTGCGTTTTCCAACGGTTCATCGTTCTCGCAGCTCGACGGCCAGATGTACAACGTCGACTTTCCCGACGTGATTGCGCCGCAGGCGGGTGCGGCATCCGCGCTAACTTACAGTGGCGGAACCGGCGGCACTGCGGCAATCCAAGCTCAAGGCGCTGGCGGCAAGGGCAGCATCGTGATGTTCGGCTTCCCGTTCGAAACGATCACAGGCGCCGCCAGCCGGCAGGAGGCAATGGGCAGAATTTTGGACTTCTTCGGCGTCAGTGTGCAACCGAACGCCGATTTCAACGGCGACTCGCACATCGATGCGGCCGACTACGTGCTGTGGCGCAAGAATAGCGGCCTCGTCAGCGGCGCGACTCAAGTTCAGGGCGATGCGAACGACGACGGCGCCGTGAACAGTACCGACTACGACGTGTGGCGCGCCGAATTCGGCACGTCCTTCGGAGCGGGCAGTGGATTCAACAGCCCGAGCGAAGGCGCAACGGAACTCCTTGCCACTGCCGATTCAGCCGGCAGCGCGGTCGACACGACTCCTTCTTCATTGACTACCACACCGGAGTCCACTTTGGCGCAAGACGACGCCGTTATGCAGATCGGCGATGGTCTGACGGAGCAGCAGCCGCGAGTGGCCGCGAAAACCGCATCATTCAGGAATGCGATTGCCGAATCGCAGGACGCGTGGCAGTCGTTACTCGTGCTTTTGGCTGGCGACCACAACACTGCGAAACATTCGGCATTTAAAGCGGAAAAACAACTGGATTCCCAGGCGCACGAGTACCCCGATGGCGGTAAAGTAGATGCGCCATTCGCAGATGGCCCGGAGTGGAAGCGCGAAGCCTTGGGTCTATAAGCGCGCCGCACATTCGGTACTGCGACTACGCCACAGTGCGCTGGCATCTTCATCGTCGCAGAGGTGTATTTGGAAAATTGGTTCAAAAACGTGATCGATTTGCTTGACAGACCGGACATTTGCTGGGCATGATGTAGGGACGAGATTGTATCTTTCAGGCATTCTTTGTTACGGTTTTCCTGTGGGAGGGTACTAATGAAGGTTCACCTGTTTTTGCTTTCGCTGGTTGCTGCACTAGCGCTTTGCAGCAGATCATTTGCTGCACCGCTTTATTCTCAAGATTTCGATAGTGACGACACGGCAAATTGGACCGTGAACGACAACGGCAACGGCACGAACGCCGCCAACTTCTTTTATGACTACAGCACGTTGGGAATTCCATCAGCGCCGCATTCATCTGGCGGTACAACGCGCGGGCTAAAGCTTCAAGCCAATATCAGCGGCAGTGGCCCAGCGAGTGGTGTTCTTCCTGGCATTAGCGTTTCGCCAACGGGCCAATCGTTCACGGGCAACTACAAGCTTGAATTCGACTGGTGGCACAACTGGATTGGCAGCACATCGACAGGCATCGGCAGCGCAAGCGGCGGGTCAGGATCCACACAGGTCTCGGAGTTTGGCATTTTGTCGTCTGGAACGTCGTCGAACTACGTAGGTGCGTCTGACGGGTTGTTCTACGCGGCCGACGGCGACGGGGCTTCTTCGGCAGACTACCGCGTTTACTCGTCGGAAAAACCGGGAAGTTACCAGCTCGCCGATGCCCATAACACGTATGCGGCAGGCGATCGAAACAGCTCGAACGCGTACTATCAGACGCTCTTCCCGGCCGGCAACTCGGTACCGGCCGCGCAGAATTCAGCGTTTCCGACTACTCAGTTTGGGACGTCGCTGGCCGGAGCGGCTGGCTTCAAGTGGCACGACGTGGTCATCGAGAAAACCGGAAACATCGTGACGTGGACAGTCGATGGAACGTTGCTCGCCACCACGGATACAACCAACTTTACGGTCCCAACGAGCGGCAACAATATTCTCTTCGGGCACGGAGATACTAGCCTTGGCGCAGGCACACCTGCAGCGACGTTCGCGGCGGTGGATTTCACGTTGATCGACAACGTTCGCGTGGTACCTGAGCCGGGCACATTAGCCTTGTGCCTTTTGGGAGGAATCGGAATTGGCGCGATGCGGCGGCGGCGCTCGTAAAACGGCGCAGCTGGCTGGTGTAA
>DASZZA010000781.1:0-2842 GCA_035545135.1 Lacipirellulaceae bacterium
TTGTCGCACTCGAGATCGGATCCAGACGTCTGGTACATTTCAATGTCACCGAGCATCCGACCGCGGAATGGACCCTGCAGCAACTACGCGAAGCACTGCCCGACGATCGTGATTACAAGTTTCTCCTCCATGATCGGCATAAGACCTTCTCCGCCAGTCTCAATGAAGAGGTGGAGAGTTGGGGCATCCACGTATTGCGATCGCCTGTTCGTATGCCGAAGGCCAACGCACATTGCGAACGATTGATCGGAACCATTCGCCGCGAATGTCTGGACTATCTCATCCCGCTCAATTGTAATCTTTTGCGCCGAATCCTGAGCGAATGGGTCCGCGACTATAATACCGGCCGCCCACATCGGTCGCTGGGCCCGGGAATTCCAGACCGCACTCCCGGTAACGAGCCGACTTGCCGCCGCACTTCCCGGTTCCGGTCTCCATCAAACCTCATTGCCGAGCCGATTCTCGGCGGCTTGCATCACGAGTATCAATGGTCTGATGCCGCGTGACTTCCTCGATCGAATTTTTGCGGACGACAGCAAACTCTGCTCGGCAGGAAGCGCCAGCGCTTTGACGCGCTGCTCCACCACATACAGACGTGCGATCAGATACAAGCGGGGCCTATACTCTGCTGATCTGATTCCAGGGCCTTGAAAAAATACCTGCGCGCGTGCATCCAGCAGCCAACCTCGGTCATGCAGGGTTCGGTTTTGAAAAATGCGTCGAAAACTGAGTAGGCGTCCGCTTGCAAGTATCCTTAATGTATCCTTCCAGAAATTTCGCCGGACCGGCACGCCCGCTCGTGGGCGTGTAGTCGTACACGATCACAGGATGGCGTGCATTACCCGCGTACGGCCAAATGCGCCCTATCCGCGCGAAGGGGAGCTTGCGGTCCAGCACCTTCACGCTGGTGTCGTCCGTATCGATTACTTTGGATCCGAATGGCTTCTTCTTCATCAACTGATACAGCGGATCGAGCAGCTTGGCGCATTGCGCCAGCCAGTCGCCCATCGTCTTGCGCGAGATCTCTACTCCAGCCCAGTCGGTGAAGTCGCAAGTTGCCGAGCCTTGGCGTAGTTGCCTTCTGGCTCGCCAAACCCGCCATGGAACGGCAAGCGGCGGAGCAGCAGTGGGTGCAGGCCGTCCACCAACGATCATGGCGAGATCGCTACCGCCGAGAATCGCGCCCAGACATTTCGGGACATCGTGAAGAATCATAAAGCGGGCGATCTGGATGATTGATTGAAGTCCGCCGGGACCTCTGGTATTCCGGAGCTCAGGCTTCGCAGCAGGAATACGCCGGGATCACGCTGCGGTCCTCACCGGCCTTGAAAATGCTGGAGCAACGGACAGGTCGAAGGGCACGTCCACCATCTCAAACTACTGAAGCGCCAAATGTATGGGCGCTCAGGATTCATCCTATTGCGAAGGCGTGCTCTGCCGTTTCACGCCATCGTGAAAGCCCACCCTTCTCGCTCGCCGTGAGACGTCACCAAAATTGCGGGAGAACCTCTTTTAAACCGGCACCGACACGGCATTTGTGGATCTCGTCTATGAGCGCATGAACCGAACCTCTAGGGCGCGCTATTGGGACGTGCTGGTGGAAACTTCAGTGAGGTCAGTTATCATCGCGCCGCGCTACCACCAACGTCACATCATCGGCAGCCCGAGCGCCACCCGTAAACGACGTGATCTCCGATTTGATGGCATCGAGAACGGCTGAGGCGGGTTGGTGTTGCCAGTCGCGTAGAAGCTCCACAAGCCGTTTTTCCCCAAACTCCTCATCACTACCAGGCATGCAGGCTTCCGTCACACCATCGCTGAAGAGCAAGAGTACGTCATCCCGATCGAGGTGGCAAGCCTTCTGATCAAACGATGCGTTCGGCATGATGCCCAACACCAGGCCCGTAGGCTCTAGCGATTCGAATTCACCGCTCGCATGCAGAAGTAGCGGCGGGTTGTGCCCAGCATTGCAATAGCGCAATTCGCCACTCTTTGGATCGAGAACAACCGCGCAGAACGTAATGAAGCAATTGCCGGGACAATTTGCCGCGGTAATACGGTTCAGATGCGAAACCTGCGCCGCGAGGTCGTCTTGCGTTTCGAACACGACGCGGCAGCGAGCCTGCAAACTGGACATAAGCAATGCCGCGCCCATTCCTTTCCCGGAAACATCACCGAGAAGTATGGCGATGCTGCCATCCGGGTAGGGGAGAAAATCGTAGTAATCTCCGCCCACTGTTCGACAAGGCGCATTGTATCCAGCCACGTCGAGACTTTCGATCTCCGGCGCCTTTGCCGGCAAGAGGCTCCGCTGAATCTCTGCCGCCCGCTCGAGTTCGCCTGCCAATAGCAGCCGCGCCTTTTCCGCTTCTATCAGCCGCGCGTGCTCGATGCGAATCGCGGCAATATTCGCCATCACTGTTACGAGGTTCAGCTCGTCTACAGTAAATTCGCGAAGAAAATGAGGCGAGTCGAGATAAATAAATCCAATCACCTGCTCATTGGTTTGTAGGGGCACGGCCAAAAAACTGCGGATCTCCTGCGCAACAATGCTCTGGCGGCTAGCGAAGTCGAGATCCACCGACGTATCGCGAACCAGAAGCGATTTTCGTTGCTCAATAACCCGATCTCTCACTGCGGTGCTGATACGCAAGCCTTCGCCATAAACGGCGCGAGCTTTAATTTCGCCGTCCGCCTCTATAGTCATCACGGTGCCTCGCGACGCTTTCACCGCGTCCACCGTAAGGTTCAAGATGAGAGGAAACAACTCATCGAGTGGGCAGTGCCCGGCCAATTCCCGGCCCGCGCGCACCAAAGCTCCCAATTGAAGGCTCATTTGCAG
>DASZZA010000782.1:0-7842 GCA_035545135.1 Lacipirellulaceae bacterium
TTTATCGTGCGCGACGGCGGCGGCAAGGATGTGTTCGTGCACGCCTCCGCCTTGCAGCGGGCCGGCCTGATGAGCCTCAACGAGGGCCAGCGCGTGGTCGTCGACATCGCCGAGGGCCGCAAGGGTCCGGAAGCGGTCGGCGTGACCCTGGTCTAGGTCTCGTGTCCTGATTTGGAAGTTTTGCTGATCTAGGACTGGACTTTAGCGGTCTTCAGAGTAGCAAGGCAAAAGCGTTTGATGGTGGCGAGGATGTCGTCGGCGGATTTGGTCCAGACGAAGGGTCTCGGTTTGGCATTGACGGTCTCGATATAGGCGGTGATGGCGGTTTCGAGTTCTGCCGTCGAGCGATGGACGCCGCGGCGGATTTGCTTGTCGGTCAGATTGGCCAAGAAGCGCTCGACCTGATTGATCCAGGAGGCCGAGGTCGGGGTGTAATGCACCTGCCGGCGTGGCCGATTGGCGAACCAGTTGCGGATCGCCTGGGTTTCGTGGCTCGAGACGTTGTCCATGATGATGTGCACCTCCTGATCGGGGGGGGGGTGGCCTCGACCGTATTGAGAAAGGCGCGGAAGTCGCGCGCCCGGTGGCGGGCAAAGCAGCGGCCGACGATCTTGCCCGTGGCCGTCTCCAAGGCGGCGAACAGCGATAGCGTCCCGTGCCGGGTAAGTCGTGGCTGCGCCGCTCGAGCTGGCCGGGCCGCATCGGCAGCAAGGGCTGGGTGCGGTCAAGCGCCTGGATCTGTGATTTCTCGTCGACGCACAGCACCACAGCGCGCTCGGGCGACGCCAGGTAGAGGCCGACGATATCGCGCATCTTCTCGACAAACCGCGGGTCGGTCGACAGCTTGAAGCTGTCGCTGCGATGCGGCTGCAGGCAAAACGCCTTCCAGATGCCGTGGATGGTCGAGGGCGCGTGGACTTACCGCCGCCGCCATCGAGCGCAGCGACCAATGCGTCGCATCGGGCGGTGTGCTCTCCAGCGTCAGGCGGATCGTCTCGGCGATCTCATCGTCCCCAATCCGTCGCGGCGCACCGGGCCGCGGCTCGTCGTGAAGCCCGTTCAGGCGACGTTCGGCAAAACGCCGCCGCCATTTGCCCACCGTGTTCTCGTCAGCCCCGACGGTGCGCGCAATCACCTGGTTTTCCAGTCCGGCGGCCGCCGCCAGCACGATCCATGCGCGCCGCGCCAACCCCTGCGCCGGTCGACGGCGGCCCGCCAGCCCTTCCAACTCCACCCACTCCGCCGCCGTCAACTCTATGGATACCGCAGGCTTCCCCACCGATCATGCCTCCAACGCAGACAAACATGAGCCCATAAACTTCCCGATCAGGACATAGCGTCTCCAGTTACTTGACCGCCTGGCGCAGCGTCGGGTTGAAATCACGGATTCCCAGCCTCGGTAAGCCGGCCTTCATACTGTTGATGATGCGGGTCCGCTCTCCGACGAGGCACGCCCGCTCGCGACTGGGCCGTTTGGCGTCTTTCCTCCTCCAGGCTGGGGATCACGACCATGCTGCAATGGCCGCGCTCGCCATGCAGCCAGTCAGGGAACACCCTCATCAGCATGATTGCGTCCAGCGGGTCGGTCTTGGAACGGCGGTGTTCGCGAGGCACCACCACGCTTGTCGGATGGATGATGTGAGTCTCGAACCGACGCATACGCATCCATCGCGCCAACCAAAAGCCGTCTCGGCCGGCTTCATATGCGACGATGGTGCGGTCGATCCGACGGCCGACGGCTTCGGCCTCGGCGCGCCAGCGCATGGGAAGATGCTTCAGCGCTTCCGGATTGGGGGTCAGCTTCTTCAGCGGCCTGCATTCAATGCCGGGCACAGCGCCGGCGACCAGCTAGCTAGCATTGCTGAACTCGATGACGACGACCATCGAGGACTCTTGGCGAATGCGGCGAGCGACCGTCTCAGATCGTCAACCTGCTTCATCGGGGCATCTCTATCGGATGGAAGAAGCGGTGATGCTGTCAGACCTCATCGCCGGCCCCATAGCTTCTCCCAGGAGTAGGGGCGCTGGAGCCTGTCGGAGAAGCCGGAGATTGTCGCCGAGACACTGAAGTCGGGGGCGAGTGTGAGCGCCGCCGTGCAGCGCTATGCCATGCATCCGGACCGCTTTTTGCCTGGCGCAAGGCGGCGCGGGATGGCCATCTGGTCGAGGAGAGCGGGATCGCGTTTACACGGTAGTGATCGCACCGGAGCCAGCGACACTGGCGCCGCCGGCATTGGCGCCCGGGTAGATGAAGATCGTCTTGAGCAATGGCCGCCGCGTCGTCGTAGATAACACCGTCAAGGGCGGCGCTCTGGCCCGCGTGATCGAGGTGCCGGATCGGTGATCGGTCCCCCGTCGGGCGCACGGGTATGGCTGGCGGTCGGCCGTACGGATATGCCGAGGGCTTTGATGGCTCACCGCCGCAGTGCAGGAGCGGATGGCGCGGGCCCCATTCTTTCGCGGTCGGCGGTGACCTGCTGAAGGTGCTGTGGTGGGACGGCCGGGACCTGTGCCCGTTCGCCAAGCGGCTGGAGAAAGACCGTTTGTGTGGCCATCGCCGGCCGACGGCAAGGCGGTGATCACACCGGAGCAGTTCGGCATGCTGCTCGAAGGTATCGACTGGCGGATGCCGCGCCGAACGTAGCGGCCGGAGGTTGCGGGATAGCTGCGGCTAATTGAATCGCCGGTAGTTTTTGCCCTGCGGCCTGGCCCGATCGTGATTCAGTACACCGGGGCCGATCCAGCCCGATCAGCTTCCCGACGACAGCTGCGCGGAAGCGCATTATCGCCGGGTTGGCACAGGACGCGGTTAACGCTCAGGCCGAGATCGCCAAGCTGCGCTTCCAACTGGCGTGCTACCGACGGGTCGAGTTCGGCCAGTCCTCGGAGAAGCTGGAGCGTGAGATCGATCAACTCAAGTTGGCGATCGAGACGTTGGAAGCTGACTAGGCAGAGCGGCTGGCGGCCGCCTCGCAGGTCGTTGCCGTGGCGATCGAAGTGGCGGTCGACAGAACGAAGTCGGCGCGCCGGGCGTTGCCCGACCACTTGCCGCGAGGATAGGTTCCATACCGCGCCTTGCGCCTGCCCGAACTGCGGCGGTGCATTGCGCCGGAGGACATCACTGAGACGCTTGATTATGCGCCCGGCCGATTTCAAGGTTATCCGCAATATTCGCGAGAAGCTGTCGTGCCGCACCTGTGGCACCGTGGTCGCCCCGCCGGTATCCGACCATGCGATTGCCCGCAGCCGCGCCGGTGCCGGGTTGCTCGTTCATGTCGTCGTGTCCAAGTACGACAATCATCTTTCCCTCTATTGCCAGGCAGAGAACTTCGGCCGCGAGGGTGCGGAACTGGAGACCTCGATCCCATCCGGTTGGGTCGGTGCGACGGCCGCAGCACTCCAGCCGTTGATCGACATGCTCGCCGCCAAGGTCATGCCATTGGAGGCGTTACACGTCAACGACACGCCGGTGTCGGTGCCGGTGTTGGCGCCTGATGGCGGCAAGACCAAGACGGGACGACTGTGGGTCTATGTTCGCGATGAACGACCATTCAACGGCAAGCGGTCGCCGGCGGCGTTGTTCTTTTACTCACCGGACCGCACAAAGGGCGAGCATCCGCGGGCCCATCTCAGAGACTTCAGAGGTGATCCACCCTGATGGCTATACCCGCTTCAACGAGTTGTTCGTCGACAATCGCGTCGCCAAAGCGGCGTGCTGGGCGCGCATGTGCAACGCAAGTTCTTCGACATGTATGCCGCCGCGATCAAGTCGCCGATCGCAAAGGAAGGCGCTTGCCAGATCGGCAACCGTACCGGGTCGAAGAGACAATCGCTGGCGCTCTACCTGATGATCGACGACGAAAGCACCAGCGACAATCAACATCGGTCGCCGCGGCGTTGCGGGGGCTGGGCGGAGCAGACCGTGCCCAGGAGCCTGCTCGACATAAGCGGTGAAGATCGCGCCGTTGATCGGCCAGCCTCGATCCGATCGTGACGCAGCGCGGCGATAAAGGTGAGCGTCTGCCAGTGGCCGTAAAGGAGCTTCGCGGGCAGCCGCTTTCCTCTCGGCCCCCAGCCGCGCAGCGAGGCCATGTTCGTCTTGACCCAGCTCTCATCGAGAAAGACCAGCCGGCCAGCGGCGATACGGTGCTGATGGGCTTTCCAGCGCCGGCGCTTGCGGGCGATCTTAGGGCGATCCTGTTCGGCGGCCAGCGTGGCTTTTTTGTAAGCGCCCGGTCTGGGAACCGAGCGTCGCCGCTTACCCAGCGCCTTCACCCGACCGCTTACTTTTCGTCTGCAGGTTTTAAGTTCAAAACCGAAGATGGGACGGTCAAAGAATTCGCGATGGTCAAGTTGCAATTTAACGCAGCTCGATGTGTTTAGTGCCAGGAGCCGTAAGAATGTAACGATAATTTGAAATTGAAATCACTCTGTCGTATAGATGTATAAATTGGGCGAAAAAATTCGGTGAAGGTGCGGTGGTCCCCAATAAATGCTGGAAGCTCTTTTGCAGTATGATTTTTATGTCAGATATCAGATGTTTTTGGTAAAATTTGGCTTGCAACTCCTAAATCAATAATTAAATCACTGAACTGCCGCAGCTTTAGATGTATGGAGGAAATGTAATTTGTAGTCGCCAACATAAGCTTGAATGTCATGGCATAAGTTCTCTGGTGTAAATAATAATTCTGTACGCATTACCGTTCTAATTTTTCGATGACCGAGCATAAAGCACGGTCTCCCCGTCACTTATAGTGTAATGGTCAAGATATAGTCGATATGATGGCTCTAGAGCGGCAATATATTGTGGTATGGTGATATAATCATCCCATTTATGATACAAAGAGATTGCCAGCTTTGGCTTGAATCGCAGGATAGTGTTCTGCGCACCTTTTAGCGCCGCCAATTCGTGACCCTCAATATCCATTTTGATAAAATCGACTTTTTCTACAATGCCATTTGTAACTAGGTCGTCGAGGCGCTGTGTAGGCACACGCGCTTTCGAGTCTTCTAGTCGAAAACCCGGATTAATTAGTCCATCAGGATTCAGGCCATCTTGATGGCGGTCGCTTAGGGCTAACGGCAACAACGTAATGTTGTCTATGGTAGGATTTTGAGCAAAATTCAGTTTGCAAATATCCAAATGACGTTTCAATGGCTCAAACGTGTAAATACGCCCCCGTCTTCCTACATCGAGGCTAAACCGTAAGGCAGTGTCACCGAAACAACCACCAGCATCGATAACATAGTCATCCATGTCGGGCCGAACAAGAAGTTCATCTCTCTCCAGATGATATTGATGCAGCAGCATCGTGAAAAAAATGTTGGCAGGATAACAATCTAATGCAAGGTTTTTAAATTCGAAATGCTTAAGTCCCTCGTCAAAAGCGCTAAAGCGGGACATACTCGCCGTGATCGTGTGGCTCGACTTTCGAGCGTTCCAATAGGTGTCGCTATTCGTCGGCAGCACCACATGTCGATGACCGAGAATTCTGAATAATATTAAACGCTTAAACAAATCTTTAGAATATTTATCTGCAAGGAGGCCATAGGTTTGGAACAATTGTTCGCAATTCTCTGAGAAAAATGTTAAAAATTTTGACCTCTGAGCATCTCGTTCCGCTCGTGACGATATTGCATCGAACGGCAAATATTCATTATCGATGTTACAAACCGATTTAAATGGCTTGGCTGTAATGATAGCATCACCTACGTACCGGAAAAGGTCGTGCCATGTGGTGATTCGCAACCGGTCGCGCTTCAGCGCTCCTAAATCATAGCTCAACCGTTCCGTATCCCGCTGCAGAGCCGTATTTGCGGATATCAAGGTGTCGAGAAGATCAGCAGTATCAGATGCTGCGCTCCCCGCTTCACCAGACTCGGACGCGTTTTCAGAACGATCTGCGCATGATACTGCTGATTGGAGCCGTTCATGCAAAGTGGTCAAAGCGGTAAGGCGCTCGTGCCATTCGGCTAGACACCGTTCCGCGGCGGCTAAGTTGCTTTTGAGATCGTCAACCTCTTTCAGCAGCACCAACACACGTTCCTCTTGCTCTTGTTGAAGCAGATGGCACGTCTCCCGGTGCTCTCGCTCAAGCGCTTCTCGCTCGGCAGCTAACTTGCCCATCGCCTGCTCAGCCGCCGCTAGCCGAGCTTCCGCTTCGTCTCCCCGGGCCTCCGCCGCCAGCTTGATCTCGTCTAGCCGAGCAGCCCGTTCAATCGCCTCCGCCAATTCCGCTCTTATCGCCTCAGTCGCCCGGGCAGCCTCCTGATTTGCCACCTCGTAAGAACGTACCCTTTCCGCCTCCAAAGCAGACTTATTGATCGCACGCTGCAAATCACCCCGTAATGCATAGAGCTCTAACTCTAAAAGCTCGCGTTCTTGGCGGAACCGCTCAGCTTCAACACCAACTGGAGCGTGACCAAGCTCCAACAGCTCAGCTCGTGCATCAGAAAGTTGTGGATCCAGTACATGGGCAGAAAAGTAGGCGCCGACGGCTTCCAGCTGACGCGCTTGCAATTTGAGAACATGACCTAGCTGTAGATGCGAATCGGCGCACGAGCTATTTTGCGCCAACGCCTTTCGGTACGCTAACTCAGCTTGACGTAGATGCCCTGACTCCTTTTGGGCATGTCCGTACTGAACCCAGATCGGCGTCAATCCAGGATCAACTTTAAGAGCTCGCTTGTAAAAATAACTAGCCGTCGTCCAATTTTTCTGTTCTCTGGCTCGGTCACCACGCGCGACGAGCCGATTAATCCTCTTTTTCTTGCGGACTATATTTAAAGCGTCCAACATTGAGGTGACCCGAATCCTTACTTAGGTGAGACAGACAATGTGAGTTAGTGACACATTTCAATCACAGTATCATGGGAACGAAAGCTTCCATCGTAGAGGGACATTGACCGATAGCATAAGGTATATCAAATTGAAAGGTGGGGAGCGAAGCGCTCCCCCGCACGATCGCGTGGAACGGTGCCGTAGCTGTGCGATCCCCTCGCAGCGGCGGCAGGTGTACTTATCCCGGACGGTCTGAATCACCTTCCACTGCCGCGGCGATATCACCTCCAGCGTCTCGATGATATCCTTGCCCAACCAAACCCGCACGCCTGGGAGGATCGGGATCATGGCCGAAACAGGACCTCCAGCACCCGGTCCAGCGCGGCGGCATCGACATCACGGTCGACGCGTAACCGCCACCGGCACCCAACTCGATCTCGATCAGCCCGTTCTTCTTCTGGCGCTGCCGCGGGCTGGCCGCGATCTGTGATCCTGCCCCGGGTTTGGTGGACACCGATGCGAAGCAGTTCTCGGCGCAGGCGGCCCGGCCGCGGAGGGTGCCCTACAACGCAAGCACCGGCTCCGTCGCCGTCTGACTTGGTCTCCGAGGCGTCTCGCCCCCGGCGCGAGCGCCCCGACGATTGCAATGAGGATGGTGTGACCTTGCTTCGGCGGTACCTTTAAATTAGCGTCCTCAGTCAACTTGGTTATCGTTAAAAACTTGCGTCTGACCACCGGTGTGCCGGTAATTTAATTTGGTTAGCCTGTCACTCCACCGTGACGCTTTTTGCCAGGTTGCGGGGCTGGTCGACATCGGTGCCTTTGATGACGGCGGTGTGGTAGGCGAGGAGCTGGATCGGGATCGCATACAAGAGCGGCGCGACAAAGGACGCGCAATGCGGGATGGCGATGCCGAAGAACAGGCGGTCGCGCAGCCGGGCGACGCCCGCGGCGTCGGAGATCATCACCACCCGGCCGCCGCGCGCCATCACCTCCTCGACATTCGACAGCGTCTTTTCGAACAGGTCGTCGGGCGGCGCCAGGACGATGACCGGGACGTT
>DASZZA010000783.1:0-16530 GCA_035545135.1 Lacipirellulaceae bacterium
GTCTCACTCGATTCTGGAGGCGTCGTATCGACCGGTTTGAGATCCTGGGATTCGATCAGGCGCGACGCCTCGTTGACAGCGGAATTGACCGCGAACGACTCGTCCTGAAGCGTGACCCCTGCCCCGTCGACTTTACCAATGCGAACCCGTTCCCGCTTCCGGCACAACTACACGGCGGATCTGGAATTATTCTTTATTCGGGAAACTGGGGGGTCGCCCATGATGAGGGCACATTCGTTGAGGCATACACCAAATACTTCAAACAATCGAAGCACCCTCTCAGATTCTGGCTGAACGCGACGGGAGCGAAAGCGGATCGCGTGGAGGATGAGCTGCGGCGTCGAGGCGTTCCGGTCTATCGGTCGAGCCTCGTTCCACTTGAAGATCTTCCGAGAATTTTGCTCGCAGCGGATGTTCACCTGATCACCTTGCGCGACGCTTTTGTTGGCTATGTGCTGCCCTCGAAAATCTACGCTTGCATCGAGTCGGGAAGACGAATTCTTTTCGTCGGGAGTCATGAATCCGATGTTCATGTCCTGGCTGAGAGCGCTATGCCCTCCGAAAAGTATCATCGGATTCCTGTGGGTGACGTCGATCGACTCGTGATCGCCTTGCGCGAAATAGAATCCCGGATTGTCAGTGAACGCGTACGTCAAGAGCGCAGCTCGCTGACGTCGGAAAAGCAAGCCGACACGATCCTCTGCAGATCATCGGCAAACGCTGCGCTCGGGCTGACGAGAGGATAGAAGACCTTGCTGCAGCGCGCGGTAGCCGTGTCATCAATTCGACGCAAGGGCCCAATTTTTCCTGTTAACCTTCTTGTTTTTGGCGGCGTCGCGGTACTCCTGTTGGCGTCGTTGGCTTTTCCGGATGGAATTATTTCCAAGAGGAACGCGCTCGCAAGACTGGCGGCAGCAGCTGTCGCCGCCATCTTCTGCTATTACGCGGTGCTCTTTCAGAGACGTGGTAACAATTGGCTCCTCGCGGTCTTTGCCGCGCTTGTAGTCGGCAGTGAGATTGTACTGCGGATCGTCGGAACCTTCGGAGAACCCGCTCCCGGTCAACTCGACTGGCGGCAGCCGCAACCTTATTTCATGTTCAGTGGCCCTGAGAACGGACCGGCCACAATGCCCGCAAGTATGGGCGGTGATGACCGCGCGGCTCTGTTTAACAATAATGGTTTCCGTATCGACGAAGACGTGGTTGTCCCAAAGCCGGAAAACGAGTTTCGTGTTTTCGTGCTTGGCGGATCGACCGTCCTTCTGGGATCTCCGCTCTCCAACACCATTCCCGGCGTGATCGAAACCGAATTGCGGGCCGGCGGCCTCAAGCAGGCCCGAGTTTACAATTTCGGTGTAGTCAGCTTTGTCTCTGGTCAAGAGCTCGCATTGCTGGTGCATCGCCTGGTCACGCTAAAGCCGGACCTTGTCATTGCCTATGATGGCGGAAATGACCTCTATGAACCGTGGTTCTATGATCCACGGCCGGGTTACCCTTTCAATTTCTTCGTTTGGGAAGCCGCTCTTGCCCCGATTCAGCGCCCATCGACAAGAACGTTAGCGGACTTCGTCGAAGACAGTGCCTTGAGCAGGTTTCTGTTGGATCCGAAAGAGCGGCAGAACCGGATAAGGCTACGAGATTTGCGGCACAAGGTCGCCTATCGCTCTGCGCGGTGGAAACGAGAGATTGTCCAAGCTTACACCAGCAACGTCGTGTCCATGTGCCGCTTCTCCCGCGCCAATGGCATTCTCTTTGCCAGTTTTTTTCAGCCGACGTTGCACTACTCCCTCAATCTCGATGCGCGCCATAAGGAGCTTGCCGAGGGAGGGGGATTAAATCAGGACACGGGAGGCCAACTAACGCAGGGCATGCTTGAAGAGCGAGCCGGCGTGAGGGCTGCTTTCGCGAACGGCATCCCGCCAAACGAACAGGATCCGGGTTGCCGCTTCAACGATCTGTCAGACATCTTCGCGCAGCAGGGAAGTGAGTACTATTGGGATCTGATCCATGTCGATAATCGCGGGAATCGTGTGATCGGAAGTCAGATTGCCAAGGACCTGCTGGCCTGGGACGCCCTGCGATCGAGAGTTGCAGAACGGGTTCACTGAGGCGTTTCTGGCTATATGCTCGCGACCCAGCTATCTCTGTACCAGATCAGTCGTGTTTGCTGGACGGTAACCGATCGATGAACGCGCCTAGCCATCGCCTCGGCAGCAGGCACACGCGCATCGCCGTGCTGAATTCGCATCCGATCCAGTATTTCGCGCCGCTTTATGCGTATCTCAATGCAGCGCCAGACCTCGACGTCACGGCGCTCTATTTGTCCGATCTCTCGCTGCGCGGGGGAAGGGATGCTGAGTTCGGGCGTGAGGTAAAGTGGGATGTGGATCTGCTTTCCGGATATGGCTCACGCTACCTCGGCGAAGCGAGTAAGCGCGAGCCCGGCGGGTTCTGGTCGCTCATCGCGCCCCAGGTCTGGGGCGAGGTGCGCTCGGGCCGGTATGATGTTGTTTGGCTGCATGGGCACAATTATGCCGCCAATCTCATCGGCCTGATGGCTGCCAAGACGGCCGGCCTGCCGGTCATGATGCGGGGTGAGACGCACCTCGGACTGCCGCGTTACGGCATCAAGTCGGCACTGCGCCGGCCACTGATGGGCTCACTTTACCGCTATTGCGACCGCCTCTTGGCGATCGGGTCAGAAAACGCAGCCTTTTACCAAGCGATGGGCGTACCCAGCCACAAGATCTTCCTCGTGCCTTACTCGGTCGACAACGATCGCTTCATTAAGTCTGCCAAGCTGACCGACGATCAGAAGGTAGAAGTGCGAAAGCGATACAATGTGCCGGTGGATCGCCCGTTAGTACTTTATGCTGCGAAATTCACAAGGCGCAAACGGCCGGGGGATCTCCTCGCAGCTGCGCGGCGGCTGAAGGCGATCTCAGATCGTCCCTATTCTCTTGTATTGGCCGGTTCGGGCGAACTCGAGCCGCAGCTGCGCGCCTTCTGCGCTGAACACGCTCTCGACAATGTGGTATTTGCCGGCTTTATCAACCAATCCGAATTGCCAAGGCTCTACGGCGCATCGGACGTTTTTGTGTTGCCATCGGAACAGGAGCCGTGGGGCCTTGCTGTAAACGAGGCTATGTGCGCCGGGCTGCCGATAGTCGTGTCACGCGAAGTGGGGTGCGTGACCGATCTTGTCCAAGATGGAGTGAACGGTTACACGCCGACAGCTGGCGATATCGAAGCATTGGCGACTGCACTCCATCGGTTGCTGGAAGATGAGAACCTGCGACGGCGCCAGGGTCAGGCGAGCTTGATGCGCATTCAGCAATGGGGATATTCTCAGTGTCTGAGTGGCATTCGAGCCGCGCTTGCAGATTTGAAATATCCTGATTGGGCAGCCGAACAAGCAACGCGCGCTGCATCGTCTGAATCAACCACGCTTTGATGAATGTGTGGCATCGCCGGAATTTACGCCTATCACTACGCCGCCAACGCGGTCGATCGGGCTGAGTTGCTCCGCATTCGAGACTATATGGCCGCTCGAGGCCCCGACGGCATTGGCGCCTGGCATTCGCAAGATGCACGTATAGGCTTGGCCCATCGTCGTCTGAGCATCATCGATCTCTCAGAACGAGGCGCGCAGCCGATGGCGAGCGCCGACGGCAAGCACGTGATCACTTTCAATGGTGAGATTTACAATTATCAGGAGTTGCGAGCCTCGCTTGAGAACCGGGGCCATAGCTTTCAGAGTCACAGTGACACGGAGGTCTTGCTTCATCTCTATTCGGAAAAGGGCGAGGCAATGGTCCACGACCTCCGCGGCATGTTTGCCTTCGGGCTGTGGGATGCCGAGAAGAATGCCCTTCTCCTCGCGCGCGATCCATACGGCATCAAGCCCTTGTACTATGCTGACGATGGTTGGACGTTGCGGTTTGCATCCCAAGTCAAGGCGCTGTTGGCCGGCGGAAAGATATCACGGAATCCGGAGCCGGCCGGGTGGGTCGGGTTTTGCCTCTTCGGCAGCGTTCCAGAGCCTTTTACGACCTATCAGGAAATTCGCGCACTGCCCGCCGGCTCGACGCTTTGGGTGAACCGTGTCGGGCCCAGAGAGGCAACTCGGTATTTCTCCATCGCCGATTCGTACTGCCGTGCCGAGAACGTGCAAACATCTGATCGGGTTGAGGACGTAAAACTTGCTGTCCGTGAGATGCTACTGGACAGCGTTCGCCATCATCTCGTGGCCGATGTTCCGGTCGGCGCATTCCTGTCTAGCGGAATCGACTCGGGCGCTCTTGTTGGCCTCATGCGCGATGCAGGTCACCGGGACATTCAGACTGTGACACTCGCCTTTGAGGAATTTCGCGGGCGGCGTGATGACGAGTCCTTGCTGGCCGCAGATATCGCAGCCCAATACTCGACGCGGCATACCACTCGGTTCGTGACGGAGAAGGAATTTCGTGACGATCTGCCAAGAATCCTTGACGCAATGGACCAACCGACAATCGACGGAATCAACACCTGGTTCGTCAGCAAAGCAGCGCGCGAATTGGGACTAAAGGTCGCGATTTCCGGTCTTGGGGGCGATGAACTGTTCGGAGGTTATCCTTCATTCCGCGATATTCCGCTCTGGGTACGGCTTTTTCGGGTACCCGGCCGAATACCCGGACTCGGCGACCTCACACGCCTTCTTATCACCGGCATTGGTCATCTTTCGCAAATCTCGAGTCCGAAGGCGGCAGGCCTGTTGAAATACGGAAAAGATTATCCGGGTGCTTATTTCTTGCGCCGCGGTCTGTTCATGCCATGGGAGCTCGACTCCGTAATCGGGACGGAGATGAGTCGAATAGGGTTGCAGCGCCTCAACCCGATCCGCCATATCGAATCTGTACTGAAGCCAACACCCAGGAGAAGCTTCGGCAGAGTTGCCACCCTTGAATCGTCATTATACATGCGCAATCAACTGTTGCGCGATACAGACTGGGCCAGTATGGCGCACTCCTTGGAAGTGCGCGTTCCACTCGTCGATGCCGATTTGTTGCGTAAGTTGGCACCCATCACCGCGAGGAGAAGATCGCATTCCAAGCGTTTGCTGGCCGACAGCGTGCGTGTGCCGCTGCCCCGGCCGGTCATCGAACGTTCCAAGACGGGCTTTACCACCCCCATCCAGACCTGGCTGCAGCGCGACCATCGAATTGAGAAGTGGCGACGAATTCCAACGCTTGCTGCCGAGAACTGCGCGTGGGCCAGACGTTGGGCCTTCCAGATCGCGGCAGGGGCATAGAGCCATGCGCCAATCTGGGTTGCGTGTTTTTGCTCTAGTGACCGATGCATTTGGCGGACACGGCGGCATTGCACAATACAACCGTGACATCTTCTCCGCACTTGCCGGTTGTGACGGCGTGCGCGACGTAATCATCTTGCCTCGCATCGGCACAACGTCACCAGACGCGCTGCCTCGTGGTGTTCAGCAACTTCCCCCCATCCGCGGTAGAATTGCTTACTCGCTTGCGGCGCTGCAGGCGATGCGCAAGTATGCACCTGTTAGCGTGGTTTTTTGCGGACATCTTTTCATGGCGCCGCTCGCTGCGGCTCTCGCCAGACTTGCGCATGCTCCGCTTTGGGTTCAGGCCCATGGCATAGAGGCGTGGCATGAGGCATCGTGGCTCAATCGCCGATCATTGGAGATGGCGACCCTGATTACCTCGGTCAGTCGCTACACTAGACGTCGCCTGCTTGAGTGGGCTCAAATCAATCCGGATCGGGTGAAGGTTCTTCCAAATACTGTCGATGCACGATACCGCCCAGGACCGAAACCCGATCGCCTCCTGACGCGCCATGCTGTCGCCAACAGAAAGATCCTCCTTACGGTGTCGCGTCTCTCCAGCGCAGAGCGATACAAGGGACATGACCGGGTGATCCGTGCCTTGTCCAAGCTCTTGCCGGAGCACCCGGACCTTCTCTACTTTGTCGTCGGAGCGGGCGACGATCGTTTACGACTTGAGGCACTGGCGGCAGAATGCGGCGTGACGAAACAGGTCCGCTTTGTCGGCTACGTTTCGCCGGACGAACTACCCGACTATTTCCGCCTTGCGGATGTATTCGTCATGCCCAGCACGGGCGAGGGCTTCGGAATCGTCTTTCTCGAGGCACTGGCAACCGGACTCCATGTGATCGCCGGTAATCAAGACGGCAGTTGCGATCCATTGTGCGATGGCGCGCTTGGAACACTGGTTGATCCTGAGAATGGTGACGACCTGGCGCTTGCGATCCGTACCGCGCTTGCAGAAGCAATTCCGCCAGACAATCGCAGCGCTCGATTCGGGACGGACCGCTTTGCTGGACAGGTCGACGAACTTCAAAAACTATTTCATTCGCGGCCGCTAGGCCAAGCACCCCAAAGAGAAGTGTTACCGCTGTGACGTCGCCGTCAGCCGACGCGTTCAAGCGGAGCACAGTACATGGTGTGCTTTGGACCGCCATCGAAGCTGTCTTTCGTGTGGGCTTTCAGTTCGGCGTAACCGTCGCGCTGGCTCGGCTCCTGAGTCCGGAGGAGTTCGGGATCGTAGCCATCGTTTATGTATTCACGCAGATGGGCTCCGTGCTGGTCGACGGCGGATTCACGAGAGCGCTTGTGCAACAACGCGACGCCACCGAAGAGGAGATATCCGCAGTATTTCACTTCCAATGGATGTTTGGGCTGCTCCTGGGAATTGCCCTCAACCTTGCCGCCCCGTGGATTGCGGCGTTCTATGGCCACTCGATCCTCGATCCTCTCACGCGTGTGCTGGCTCTCGACATATTCCTGAGCGCGTTAGGTGGAGTGCAGCGCAGTTTGCTCGACAGGACCCTCGCCTTTCGCCAAGTGACGATTGCCGGACTGATATCGAGCACCGTCGCCGGCGTTATCGCTGTGCTTCTGGCCTATAATGGCGCGGGCGTCTGGGCGCTTGCAGCACAAGCGTTAATGACAACCTTCATCTATGTCGCTGCGTTGTGGCTGGCGAATCCTTGGCGACCGAGGATGGTATTTCGGCCGGCTTTGCTGAAGCGGACTTTTGTTTTTGGGCAATTTTTGCTCTTATCGGGTCTGCTCGAAGTGGTCTATGGTCGCTTGTATGGGCTGGTGATCGGCAAGGTTTATGGCTTTGCCGAACTTGGCCAATACACGAGGGCGGTTTCGACCCAAGCTGTGCCGGCGGGCATGCTCGGTGGAATTGTTGCCCGCGTCGCCTTTGCCGCCTTCGCTGCGATCCAGGATGATAAGCCAAGGATCTACTCGGGATTGCGCAAAGGATTGATCGGCGTGATGGCCATTACCATCCCCGTCATGCTCGGTTTGCTGGCCGTCGCCAAACCCTTTGTCCTCACTTTCTTTGGCGAAGCATGGAGTCCCTCGATCCCGCTATTTCGTATCCTTTGCCTTGCGGGCCTTGTGTTGCCGATGCACATGATAAACTTGAACGTCCTGCTGGCGACCGGTCATGCCAGCCTTTTTTTTCGTATCGAGGTGATTAAGAAAACCTGCGGTATCATTCTCTTTCTGTCGGCTGTGCCTTTCGGGCTCGAAGCGCTGGCTTGGAGCCAAGTGCTCTATTCGATCGCTTGTTTTGCGACTCACGCCCATTATACGGGCCGCTTGTTTGGCTTCAGCGGTCTGGCCCAGATCCGTGCCTGCTCACCTTGGTTGCTGGCCGGAGTGGTGATGGCATGCGTGGTGTGGTCATTGCAGGCCTTTCTCTCTTTCTCGATGCCTGTCCTGCTGGCGATTCAGGTCTTGATAGGCGCCATTCTATATATGACCTTCTGGATTCTGTGGGACCCCAGTCTGCTGCGCGAGATGATACAAGCTGTACTCTCTCGTTCTGAAGCAAGCGATCTTGGGACGGCGGCTTCCGGCGGGTAAAGGTTTCGCTTACCGACAATTCGCCTGCGTCAGAAAATGGACCAGAGCCGCGCATTGCTTCAATCGCGTGTGCGCTATCACAAGACCAATGCTGATCCAGGTGGTGCCACGCCGCACGGCCGAACCAAACGGCGTCGCCGACTATGCTTTGGCGCTCGCGCGTGTCCTTCGTAAACGTAGCGGCATCGATAGCGTATTCTTGTCGGCGACGTCATCTGCTGAAGCGCAATCCAGGCAGGACGAATGGAGGACAATGCCGATTGCACGGCAGGCTGAGGATCTCGCCGCGGCACTATGCTCGTTGTCAGCGGGCACCGGCGCTCATGCCATACTCCTGCACTTCACAGGCTACGGATACCAAAAAAGGGGGCTGCCACTGTGGCTGGTGAGCGGACTCAAAGACACGAGGCGCCGCGCGCCCAATGTTCAGCTCATTACTATTTTCCACGAGCTCTATGCGACCGGACGACCTTGGCAAAGTGCATTCTGGCTATCCCCGGTGCAAAAACAGATCGCACGTAGCATTCTAAGGCTGAGTTCGGCAGCAATCACCCCGACCAATCTTGGCCGCAAGCGCTTGCTAGAATGGTTGACCGCGGGCTGCGGCAAAACCATCACCGCCATGCCCGTGTTCTCCAATGTAGGAGAACCCGGTCCCGGCCTCCATCCGTTGGCACGAGCTGCGACAGCCGTCGTCTTTGGCCTCACCGGAGTCGAGGACCGTCTCTTCGGCACCTACCGTTCAGACCTGGAAAGGATCGTAACGACATTAGGAATTAAGAGCATACTCGACATCGGGCCGCGGGCGTCCCCGCTGCCAAGCGCCTTGGCCGGCGCGTCTATCGTTTCCAAGGGTGCGTTGCCCCAGGCAGCCGTATCGGAGCTGCTGCACCAGGCGCGGTTCGGTTTCATTGCATATCCCGTTGATGTCATCGGGAAGTCCGGGGTCTTTGCTGCGTACGCCGCCCACGGAGTAGTGCCGATTGTCTTGTCGGATGCGGATAGGCTCGCGTCGTTGGATGGATTGCGACCAAACCAACACTTTATTGATGGAATCCGATTGAAATCTGATGGTGATGTCGGCGATCTTGGCTCCATCCAAGCTGAATTGCTTGAATGGTATGCGTTGCACGCCTTGCCCATGCAGGCGGACTGTCTCGCAAACCTGATACGAGCGGTTCCGCCGCAGGCGGGCGCAGACGACAATTGTGAGCATTCCGTATGAACGACACGGCGCCGCTAAACGAAGTCAACTCCAACGCTCGATCGGCTTAATCTTTATTGCCATGAACCGCGCCCGCGATAACGTCCGGAAGGAGCTCGACTGATGCTCGGCAGTTCGGCGACCCTGTTGCTGGGTGCGATTGCACCCATCGCCGTATTCTTCGCTGTCAAATATTGGCGGTCTGCACTGCTCGGGGTGTTTGTACTTCTGGTATTTGAGGGCGCTCTGCGCAAATGGGCATTTCCCTGGGCTCAGGCACAAATTTACCTTGTCAAGGATGTGATCCTGCTAGGTGCCTATGTTGGATTCTTGCTGGAGCGCCGCAAAAAACAGACATTCGCAGATGCGCCTCTTATCAGGATTGTCCTTATTGTTTCTTTTGCGTTCGGCTGTATCGAGGTGCTCAATCCCTACAGCCCGTCTGTCCTCGTCGGGCTCATGGGATTGAAGACATATTTCCTTTATGCGCCGCTTGCATTCATCTTGCCGTACGTCTTCAAATCGCGTGAGCATCTTCTGTCTTTGATCCGCGGCTACCTCCTCATTACCATTCCTGTCGCTGTTCTTGGCTTCATCCAGGTGGCAGCCGGACCAGATAGCTTCCTCAACACCTACGTCAGCTACGACGACACCACCGCCATAGGTGTGCGTTTCGGGCAGGAAAATGATCTTGTTCGGACTTCCGGCACTTTCTCGTACATTTCTGGCTATTCAGCATTTCTAAGCTTCATTGCGTTCCTCACGATCGGCTACAACATCGCGCAAGGGTGGCGCGTTAGAGGGAATATTATTCCTCTCGCGGCCCTCACCTTGGCGGTCGGCGCCATGTTTACGACCGGCTCGCGGGCTCCTGTCTACACCCTGGTCGCAGCGAGTCCGGCCATCCTCTGGTTGGCGGTACGGAGTCGGGTTATGGCACTTAACACGGCTGTGCGCCTGTGCCTCCTCCTCCCGATAATTGCAGTTGTAGCGATCAATCTGTCTCCACGCGCTTTTGAAGGCTTTGTGGATCGCGCCAGTGATTCTCAGGACTCAGCCTCCAGCCGAATACTCTTTGGCTTGTCCGAAGCCGTGGGTGCCTTGGAGGAGGTGCCGGCATTTGGCATGGGCATCGGTGTGACGCATCCGTCCGCGTTGATGCTCACGGGCGATAGCTCCCCCTGGTGGCTTCAGGACGTTTCCGTTGAGGGCGAGATGGCGCGGGTAGCGGTCGAACTCGGCGCGATCGGGGTCTTGCTGGTTTTTGGACTCCGTATTCTTGTCGCGGTGTTTGCCTTCCGCTCCGCCTTGTCGTTCCGTGATCCTACATTTCGCGCCCTGGGGATTGGGTTTGCGGTTTATCTGGCATTAGGGATCATTGGGTCCATCATCCTCAATCCCACGGCAGGCCTCTATTATTGGGGCTCGCTGGGCGTCGTGCTCACAATGCGAAGACTGGAGCAGACCGCGCACGCGAATGCGACGGCTCCCCGACTGAACCAAAGCCAGCGGCGGCAAATAGCCGATGTTCGCGGTAGAATTGGGCTGCGCCAGAGTTGAGATGATAGTGACAATGGCAGCTTTGCCAGCACGCCGAGGAAAGGCCAGCCCCTAGAGCGGCAGTTCAGGTCGGCGGCGCGGCCGCATTGCCGGCCAAGCACGCTGATGCGGTAACCGACGGCATGCGCATTCTTCACGTCGTTCCCAGCTACCTGCCGGCCGTGCGCTATGGCGGACCTATCTTTGCGGTTCATGCGCTTTGCCGCGCGCTGGCGGCGAGAGGGCACGAGGTCCAGGTCTTCACCACGAACATCGACGGGCCGGAAAACAGTCCGGTGCCAATCGACACACCGGTGCTCCTGGACGGCGTACTGGTGCGATATTTCTCGTGTCCGTTGCTGCGCAGGCTGTATTGGGCTCCGGCACTCGGCCGGGCGTTGCGGCGCGAAATTGGCACCTTCGACGCGGTCCACCTTCACTCCGTCTTTCTGTGGCCGACCTGGGCGGCGGCCCGTGCAGCAAGAACGGCTCGCGCACGCTATGTCCTGGCGCCGAGAGGCATGCTGATCAAGGACCTGATCGCGCGGCGCAGCCGTCTCGCCAAGAGCGCATGGATTCACTGCATCGAGAGATCCAACGTCGAGCATGCGTCGGCCATTCACGTAACGTCGCAGCTTGAAGCGACGGAGCTTAAGCGTTTCACATGGCGTCTTCCTCGTCTCGCCGTCCTGCCCAATGGGATTGACGAACCAGCAACATCAGTAGGCGAAATCGCGACAGACGTTGCGGCCATTGTCGCAGACCAGCCTCTTGTCTTGTTTCTCGGCAGACTCAGTTGGAAAAAGGGACTTGACCGACTTCTCTCTGCATTTGCGCGCACCCCAACAGGCAACCTCGCTATCGTCGGTCCCGATGATGAGGGCCTCGCTCCGCAACTCGCACAACAGGCTCGGCGGTTAGCTTTAGCCGATCGGGTTCGGATCCTGCCCCGTTCAGTTGTCGGCACGGAAAAGGAGCGCCTGTTCGCCGCAGCACGAGTGTTCGTACTACCCTCCTACTCCGAGAACTTTGGCAATACGGTGCTGGAGGCGATGCGTCGTGGCCTGCCGGTGGTAGTGACGCCGGAAGTCGGAGCTGCCGAAATTGTCCGCGAGTCCGGCGGCGGCATCGTGACCGCCGGCGACCCCGAGCCGCTGGCAACCGCCATTTATCGCCTGAATTCCGACCCGGACTTGGCCCGCTCAATGGGCCAGGCCGGACAGCATCACGCCGTTCACCATTATACTTGGTCCAGCGTTGCTGCCCGAATGCAGGGCCTGTATGAGAGCATTCGGTAGGGTGGGCTTGCTGACATTTTCTGGATTGCCGCCGGTCATTAAAGAGACTTGGAGGATCGACTCAAAGGTGGGTCTTTAGTCGGCATGCTCGATCACATCACGCCCGTCATACTGACGCAAAACGAGGAACGGAATATCGGCCGCACGCTTTCGCGCCTTCGGTGGGCCAAAGACATTGTTGTTGTCGACAGCGGCAGTACGGATCGGACTCTTGCCATCCTCGCCGACTTTCCCAATGTGCGCCTGTTCAAGCGCCCATTTGATAGCCACGCCGCGCAATGGCGTTTTGCGATCGGACAGACTCAAATTGCGACGGCCTGGATACTGCGACTTGATGCGGACTATCAGATCACCGACGCACTCCTCGCCGAGCTTGCGCGGCTAGATCCTGATGCGGCAGTGAGTGCTTACCGCGTCGCCTTCGACTATGCTATTTTTTCTCACAAGCTTTTAACGTCGCTCTATCCGCCAAATACAATTCTGCTACGGAAAGAATGTTGCTCCGTTTGGGACGACGGCCATACCGAACGATGGAGCGTGAACGGTCCCGTCGTCGCTCTGCATGCAAAGGTCGTGCACGACGATTGGAAGCCAACCGGCCAATGGCTCGCGAGCCAAACACGTTATATGCAACGTGAGCTTGATCGGCTCCGGGTATCCGCATCTGGAATGCGGCATTGGCTTCGGCTAAGGCCGCCGCTCATGCCAATCGTGGTGTTTCTGTATTGTCTTTTTGGCAAGGGTCTCATTTTTAACGGCCGAGCTGGAATTTTTTATGCTCTTCAACGCATGGTTTCCGAAGCGGTGCTGTCCCTCTTGCTGCTGGAAGAAAAACTGCGTGACCGCGCTGCCGGCCAATTCCCACCGCGGCCATATCAATGATTATTCTCGGGCTAAACGCCTTTCACGCCGATTCTTCGGCTGCGTTAGTGCGTGACGGCAAGCTGATCGCTGCCGCCGAGGAGGAGCGCTTTTGCCGCATCAAGCATTGGGCGGGATTTCCGGCCCAAGCGATCTCCTATTGTCTCGCCGAAGCGGGACTTCAACTGTCCGATGTCGATCACGTCGCATTCAATCAGGACAGTCGCGCCAATTTAATGCGCAAGGCCCTGTACTTTCTGCTCAAGCGGCCCAGTCTTGACCTGGTCACCAGCCGGCTACGCAACCGGCGGGCGCGCGCGCAGCTTCCAGCCTTGATGGAGCAAGCCTTCCGGGGTCAAACCCTGCGAGCGCAATTCCATAGCGTTGAGCATCATTTGGCGCATTTGTCCTCGGCATTCCACGTTGCTCCCTTCGATCACGCGGCGGTGGTGTCGGTCGACGGATTCGGTGATTTCTCGAGCGCAGCCTGGGGCGCGGCAAGTGGAGCCGAAATCTCGACCTACGGCCGAGTCTATTTTCCACATTCGCTTGGTATTTTTTATCAGGCCATCACCCAGTATCTTGGTTTTCCGCATTATGGCGACGAGTACAAGGTGATGGGGCTGGCTCCTTATGGTCAGCCCGCGTGTCTGGATGCGATGCGAAAAATCGTAAGGCTCCATCCGGACGGAAGTTTCGACCTTGATCTGCAGTTCTTCCGCCATCACCGGGAGAATGTGCCTTATCAGTGGGCAGCGGGGTCTCCAGAGCTTGGCGATCTGTTTTCACCCGCGCTCGAGCAGTTGCTTGGACCCCGTCGCTTGCCGAGCGACGACCTTGAGCAACGCCATCGCGATATCGCCCGCTCAGCGCAGGCAATGTACGAGGAGGCATTTTTCCACCTGCTCGACGTCCTCCATCGGCGGTCGCAGTTCACCGATCTCGCACTGGCCGGAGGTTGCGCCATGAACTCCGTCGCTAATGGCAAGGTCCGGAGGATGACGCCATTCCGGCGAGTCTATGTGCAAGCAGCCGCGGGCGACGCCGGCGGTGCGATTGGCTCGGCATTCGTGGTCTGGCACGCGCTTGGCGGCAAGCGCAATTTCGTCATGGACCACGCCTATTGGGGCCCGGCCTTTGATGCGGCGAACGTATCGCAAATCCTGGCGGCCCAGCGATCGGAGATTGCTGCCGCGGGGTGCCTGATCGAGGACGTCCCCGACGAAGGCGAGCTCTGCCGGCGCACCGCTGAGGCAATCGCCGAGGGAAAGGTCGTTGGCTGGTTTCAGGGCCGCATGGAATGGGGGCCGCGCGCGCTCGGAAACCGTTCAATCGTCTGCGATCCGCGTCGTGCAGATATGAAGGCTCTCCTCAATGCGAAGATCAAACGCAGGGAATCGTTTCGGCCGTTTGCGCCCTCGATCCTGGAAGAGGCTGTAGGGGAATGGTTTGAAGAAGATGATGCCGTGCCATTCATGATGCAGGTGTTTCAGGTGCGGCAGGAAAAGCGCAAGCTTATTCCCGCAGTCACTCACGTTGACGGCTCAGGCCGCCTGCAAACTGTGTCGTCAGCAACAAATCCGCGATATCACCTTTTGATCGAGAACTTCCGCGCCATGACCGGCGTCCCTATGGTGCTCAACACCTCGTTCAACGAGAACGAGCCCGTCGTGTGCAGGCCACAAGAAGCATTGGATTGTTTTCTGCGGACAAAGATGGACCTGCTGGTCATCGGCAATGCCGTCGTCTCAAGACAAGGTATCTGATTGTCACTGGCTCGCGCCTGACGATTTTTGAGACGGTTACAGCCGTGATATTTTTCCAACGGTGTGAAAGGGGAAACGAACGGTTGAGTTCTCGTTTCGAGGCAAGCCCCCCGGCGACAGGATCGCGACGCCGTTGGGGACGGCGTGTGCTGGCGATAGTTGCACTGGCAAGTCTCATATTTGGAGTTTGGCTCGAGCGAGAACCGCTGCTGCGAGGCGCTGCTTCGGCCTGGATCGTTTCTGATCCCGTCACTCGCGCGGATGCTATCGTTGTGCTCGGCGGCAATTTTCGTTTTCGACCGATTGTGGCCGCGGACCTCTACAGGCGTGGGATGGCCGCCAAGATACTCGTTTCCCGGACACCGGAGTCATATCAAGATCGAGAAAATCACATTCCTGCTGACGCCGAACTGAACCGGGCCGCGCTTCTCAAACTGGGCGTAAGTCCGGCCGCCATCGAAGACTTCGGAAAAGCGAGCACCAGTACCAAGGACGAAGCTGTGGCTCTGAGGGAATGGGCCGAACGAAACGCGGCCACCTCGGTGATTGTGCCCACCGAGATCTTCAGCGCTCGGCGAGTACGTTGGATCTTTCGACACGAATTGCTCGGTACGGGCGTGGCTGTCGCTGTACCGTCCTTCGAGCCGCCCGAGTATACCGCCGGAGAATGGTGGAAGTCCGAACGCGGCGTGATCGCATTTCGCGATGAACTGTTTAAATACCTATACTACAGATTACGGTATTGACGACCACGATCATGTTGAATCTCCGCCTGATTTATTCTCGCCGAAGCGCACCTGCCTCGGTCTCAATATCATGAGCGTGCTTATTGGACATCCGACGGGAAACCCGAATTCGTACAATGCTGCGCTGGCCTACTTCGAGGCGGGATTGCTTGAATACTTTTGCGTTGGCTGGATGCCTGCAAGAAGAACAATCGATGTGCTCAAGCGCTTCCCCTTGTCACGCTCGGCCGCCGGCCGTCTCGAACGGCGCCAATTTGCGCCGCTCGCCCACGCTCCAACGTATCAAGGGCGGATTGGCGAGTTCTACCGGCTGCTACGAAGGCTCGCAGGCGTGGACGGTCAGCAGGTCGCTGACCAAGGCAATCGCTGGCTGATGCGGGCGATGGCGCGTGAGTGTCACCGCCCTTCAGTAGCCGCCATTCACGCCTATGAAGATTGCTCGCTTTGGCAATTCAAGGAGGCCAAGCGCCTTGGCAAGGCCTGCATCTACGATCTGCCCACGTGCTACTATCCTGAATGGAAAAAAGTGCACGCGAGTCTGCAGCAGAAATACGCCGATTGGATCCGGCCCGACGAGGTCCCTGCTAACGAAATTCGCCTGCAGCAGAAGCGCCAAGAAATGATGCTGGCGGACTTGGTTCTTGTAGCCAGCGGGTATGTCGAACAGACCATTCGCGAACATTGCCCGGACAAGGACATCGTTCGTGCGCCATACGGAGTCGACGTCGGCTTCTGGACGCCATCGCCTGCGACAAGACCCTCGCGACCGCTCCGTTTTATCTACGCCGGGCAAGTTTCTCTCCGCAAAGGTATCCCGTGGCTGCTCGACGCCTGGGCCAAGGCGGATTTGCACGATGCAGAGCTCACGCTCGTCGGCTCCTGGTCGTTGGCGAAGGGCAAAGTGTTACCACGGGATGTCAGGTGGATCCCGCCATGTTCATCCGAAGCGCTGCGGGACCTCTATTGGCAATCTGACGTGCTCGTTTTTCCTTCGTTTTCCGATGGCTTCGGCCTCGTATTACTCGAAGCCATGGCGTGCGGTCTGCCGGTCATCGCTTCGGAAAAAAGTGTCGGGCCGGAGATCGTAACACCTGGTTGCGGGTTTCTCACGCCGCCAGGAGACCTAGAACGTCTCGTGGAGCTTCTGCGCTGGTTCAACAGCCACCGGGACAAGCTGCCGGCGATGCGCCGCGAGGCCAGATCG
>DASZZA010000784.1:0-1758 GCA_035545135.1 Lacipirellulaceae bacterium
TCGTCGCGATGCGATTGGTACAGGTCGATATGATCGGTCTGCAGGCGCCGCAACGAATCGTCACAAGCCTTGAGAATATTATCCCGCGTTAAGCCTTGCATACCGTCGCCCATTTTCATGCCAACCTTGGTGGCGATTAGAACCTTGTCGCGCTTACCGCTGGCTTTGCACCAATTGCCGATGATCGACTCGGATTCACCGCCCTTGTGTCCGGGCACCCAGGCGGAATACATGTTGGCCGTATCGATCAGATTGAAGCCCGAATCGATAAACGCATCGAGCACGCAGAACGACGTTTTTTCGTCTATCGTCCAACCGAAGACATTCCCGCCGAGCGCAATCGGCGAAACAAGAAGATCGGTTCTGCCAAGTGGCTTTCGTTTCATAGTTCTACGTGGCTGCTGTAGCGATAGGCTGCTTGTCCGGATGAAGATAGATACAGGTCTTGCCGAGGCGGCCACCGTAGTTGCCCGCGGAAATTCGCAATAATCCCGGCATGTTCACCGAGGCAGCGATCGCTGCTTGCGTGGCGCGAATGATGGCATCGAGATTGCGGCCGTTGATAATGATTTCCATTACCGAGCGGACGTTTGCCGGCAACTCCGTCTTTGCTTTGGGGTTGTCGACGAGAAGCGGGCAGTACTTTTCGTATGTGCTGGCAAACATGAATTCATATTTACTTCCGGCCTTCGATCCGCTCCCGGCGATGCCGCCTGGAAAAGGCATGATCACGTCAGGGCACTGTTGGATGGCGGCTACGCCTGCCTCGGCGGCAGCCAGCGCGGCGTCTTCGGTCTCACCGAAGAACCATAGGTTGCCGCCCATTAGCCCGTCGGCGTAACTCAGCCTTGCATCGAGCACAAATTCGCCGCCCAGTGTGGGAATCCACCACATGGTGCGACCGAATCGCTCGATTTGTTTTTCAAAACCGTCGCCGAAGTAGGCGATCTTTCGTCCGATGCGAAACGATTCCGCTGAATCGATAAGATTGAAGCACGCCGCGGTTGGGCACGTGAGTATATTTTGGCTGATGCGAACGAGTGCCGCCTTTTCCAACGCCTCGACTCGGTCCTTACGGAACCGCGGCACGTGCAATTGCACGATCGCACCTGGGCGGCCATCGGGAGTCGTAAACGACTCATCGCCGCCCGGACCGACGAACCGATCGACGCCGGCTTCGCAATCGCACAGGATCGTGCTCGATGCGTTGCCCGTCGCTGCGTTCGCCGCATGTGCAACCCACGTCGGATCTCGTGCGGTGATCAGGAACTCGACGTAGATGCTGCGAAAAGCTTCAGCGTAGGTGTCGTCGATAACAGCGGGCATCTGTGTGTCCAGATATCGTTTTGCGACCGTTTATCCGTTCTGCTGACGGCGCCCTTCATAGACGGCGTGTTCGGTAACGACTTTATTCATAAAAACGTCGTGCGGACCGACGACCAGGTCGTCGAACAATTGGCATTCGTAGCAAAGTCCGACCAGTAGACAGTCGGGGCGCACTCGCTCCAGGAGCCGATCGTAGTAACCTTGTCCGTTGCCCATGCGGCCGCCCGCGCGACTGAACGCCACGCCTGGCACGATCACCAGGTCGAGCTGCTCCGCTTCGACGAGCTTTCCCGGCTCCTCCCAGCGCTCGCGCGGCGGCTCGAGAATCTTCCATTTTCCGACCTCCAGTTCGTCGAGCGACTCAAGCCACCACAGGCCCAACTTGTTTGCACCCGACTCATCCACCGTGCAGTACGGGACAATGATGCGCTT
>DASZZA010000785.1:0-7622 GCA_035545135.1 Lacipirellulaceae bacterium
GCCGTGGTGGCCGGCGGTGCCGTCGTCGCTACTGATATGGACGTCGATGCCGGCTGCGGCGAAGTCGTCCACACCGGCCAGGAGGTCGGCCGTTCGCACGCCGTAGCACAGCGTTGCGTGTTTCGCTTTCGGCATAAGGCGCGGAGGATTGCCGTATTGGCGGCCACCGAGGTATTCTTGGCCGAGAGCGTAGAACGGGGTCTGGCCGATGCCGCCGGCCACCATGATCACGTGATCGGTGGCAATCGTGGGAAATCCATTGCCAAGTGGGCCCCAGATTTCCAACTCGTCGCCGGCGCGGCAGCGCGCCAGGCGATGCGTCATTTTTCCGAGAATGAGATAGACGATATCAATGGCAAACGGATTGCCGGCCGCATCGCGAACAGTATCGTACAAGGCGACCGGGCGACCGAGCAGCGGATCGTTTACGCCGGCAAGCCGCATCATGAGGAACTGGCCCGGCACGCTTCGCCGCGCGATTTGGGAGCATTCGAAGCGAATGCGATATGTATCGCGGGCCAGCTTGACATTTTCGATCACGGGTACGCGCGCCTGAATGGCGGCGTCTGCGTAGAAATCCGCGTGGAGAGGATTCCGGTCAGATGAGTCGATGGAGGCCAATGCGGTCCTCAGCCCGATGACTTTAGTTCTAAGCGCGGAGGAAGGAACACTCAACTGCGCGAATCAGCGCTAATCCGAATTAGCGGGTATTAGCAAGTATTTGTGTTCACCCGGAATAGTCTGTGCTTAATGCGAGTTGAAAACGTCGAACTACTGAATGATTGATCGTTGGCGCGGGCGATCGGAGCGGCGTCGACCGCGTGTTCGAGGTTGTCCTTGTCGGGGACCGTATGCCTTCACACCCGCGCTGGGCCTTGCAATTTCACGTGTTCCTCGCGCGACCGCGCGCTGGAGGGACTCGACCTCTTGTTTCGTTAGCGGCCGAACGGCGCCGGTGGGCAGGTCGGCGAGGCGGACTGGGCCGACGGCGACTCGCTTGAGCCGCTGCACTTTATGGCCGACGCGTGCGAACAGGCGGCGAACTTCGCGGTTGCGACCTTCGTCGAGCACCATTTCGAGGATCGTCGCACGTTTTTGCCGGCTTTTGATTCGCACGTGCTTTACGTGGGCGAAACCCTCGGCCAGATGAATGCCGCGATGGAGTTGGGCGAGCACATCGCGCTCGACGTGGCCGGCGACCTGCACATGATAAATCTTTTCGACACCATGGCGCGGATGGGTGAGACCGTTGGCAAGTTCGCCGTCGTTGGTGACAAGGATCAGGCCTTCGGACGCGAGGTCGAGCCGGCCGACACAGAAGACGCGCGGCGCGTGGGGGGGCATCAGGTCGATGACCCGTGGGCGGCCTGCGGGATCGCGGGCGGTCGATACCACACCGACCGGCTTGTTGACGGCGAAATACGCCAGCTTTGGCCGCGGCAAAGCTTCGCCATCGACGCGGACTTCCTGCCGCTGCGGATCGACACGAGTGCCCAACTCGGTCACGACCTTTCGATCGACTTCCACACGGCCCTGGAGCACCAGTTCTTCGCACTCGCGGCGACTGGCAATTCCGGCCTGGGCGAGGACTTTTTGCAGACGCTGGCCGCTAACTCCGTTGGATATTCGCGTCGGCGCGCGGAAGTTGTGCGGCGCGGTGCGATGCGACGGTTGTTTTCGGTGCTGTTGATGGCGCGGACGCATATTGACGTAACGGGGCCTGGTACGACGGGAAAGTCACGATCGGAGGAATACCCCATGATATGCCTGGCTGCCGAGAATTCACAGTGGTGGCAGCTTTCAACTCGCATTCAATAAGGAGCGCGCGGCTGGACTTGGAGGGGAGCGGCCTGCGGTGCAGGCACTAAAGTCGCGGGCGGCGTCGTGGGTGGTGCCGGTGCCGCGATTGCCGGAGCCGTCGTGGTCGGATAAGGGACTGCGGCCGGTGCGGCCGGGGCTGTCGTTACCGGATAAGCAGGCCCTGCGGGCAGGGGAGCACTTGGCACAGCCGGAGCTGGCACGGGCCGTAAGCCGGGCGGAATCGGAGCGCCTAGCCGGGCGCGTTCGACTTCGTTCAATGGGATTTGATATTCGCGTGGTCGGCCACCCACGATTTCCGGTCCTACGTCGTTAAGCGGGTATGGATCGTGTTGAACCGCCGCGGCACGCTGGTATGCGGCGGGACCCGGATGCAGAAAGTTTTGGCGGAGGCCATACACTTCCGGAGCGCAACCAACGAGCGTCGCGACTACGAGCATGAGGAACGCGGGCCGGCGATAGTCAGCAACACGTTCCATATAGAAACACATGGCTGGCCGCCTTGGCCGGCGCTATCTGGTGTGACGTGGGAATGGATTAATCGAGTGCCACACGGCCGACCGAAGACGGGCCGCTATATCACTGCAGGTGCGCGACCGATCCAAAAATGTGACGGCTATGTGTCTGATGAAAGGCGGCGGATTATAGGGATTGCTTGCAGAATCGACAAAGTGGAATTGGTGCGGAAAAATCAGGGCAAATACATATCGAGGAGGACTGCCCTGCCCGTCGGCGCGATTTCCACGTCGCGAGCACACGCAGGGACGAAGATCGTATCACCACGACGCAAATGGTCGATTTGTGATGCGGCGCTCAGCGAAACATTGCCCTCGACGATCGTAAGGATGTGAAAGCGGTTGTCGTTGGGAATCGGCTGGGCCGAATCCGGGCACCAGCGGTCGAGGATGAACTTGTCGCACTCGGCGAGGCGCTCGACATTCGGTCGATTCGTAGCGATTGGACTGCGAGGGATCACCGGCCCGCGTGAGTAATCGATGGTGTCGAGCGCTTCACGAATGTGGAGTGGGCGCGGTTTGCCGTCGCGGTCGACGCGGTTCCAGTCGAAGAGGCGATAGGTTGTATCGCTCGCCTGCTGGATTTCCGCGATCAGCAGCCCGGCTCCCAAGGCGTGCACGGTTCCGGCTTCGATCAGCAGGCAATCTCCTGCGCGGGGCTCGAACTCGTGGAGGCAGACCTGAGAGTTGCCGAGCGCCAGTTCGCGCTCGAGCGTTGGGCGGTCGACGCCCTCTTTTAGACCGGCGTAAATCTTGGCTCCGGGATCGGCCGCCAACACGACCCACGCTTCGGTCTTACCCAGGTCGGGCGGGTCGAGCTCGGCCGCCTGCTCGTCGTTTGGATGCACCTGCACGGACAACACGCGCTGGCAGTCGAGATACTTCAGCAGCAGTGGAAAACGTGGACGTGGATGGTGGCGGCCGAAGATATCGTGGCCGGCGGTGGTAACAAGCTCGTGCAGCGATTTGCCCGCGAGCGGTCCGCTGGCGACGATGCTTTGGTCATCGCCGTGGTCGACCACCTCCCAGCTTTCTGCGTAGTGGGGCCCGTCGCCGATCGATTTGTGCAACTCGGCGCCGAGCCGGCGGCCGCCCCAGAGATATTCCTTGAGGATTGGTTTGAATCGTAATGGAGCAAGCTCGGACATGCGAATATGATAGAGCATGGGGCACTGAGCAGGGAGCGGGGAGTAAGAACGACTCTTCGTAGCCCGGCTCGGCACTCCGTACCCTGCACTCCCTCTCCCCTGCTCCTGTTACCTGCTCCCTGCACCCTGCTCGCTGCAATTGCTGCCGTGCATCGCCAATACAACGAAGACCTGTTCGAAAGCACCAAGATGACGTTCGGGGAGCACCTGGATGAGCTCCGCCTGGCGTTGATAAAGTCGATTTTGGCGTTCGTTATTGGCGTGTTGATTGCGTTGATATTCGCGGGCCCGCTGGTCGACTATGTGCAAACGCCGTTGAAGACGGCTCTCAAGAATTACTACGGCCAGCTCGCGGAGCGGCAGTACCGGAACGAGCTGATGCAGGAAAGCGGTGGCAACCTCTCGGCTGAGGAAATCGCACAGGCCACTAAACGATTAGGCGAGCAGCAGCTTGTGCCGGAGGATCGCTATCTCGATCGGCTGGAACTGGAAGAATTGCTCAAGAATATCGAGAAGCAACGCGCGGGCAAAGCGTCGCCATCTGCCCCTGCGCCCGCTAACCTCATGCGACCAGGTGAACTCGTCAAATTGCGGCTCTATCACCCCCTTGATGACGATCCGCGGGTGCGGGTCATTGGTCTGCGGGTAGAGGAGCCGTTTGTCGTGTACTTGAAGGCGGCGGTCATGCTGGGTGCGGTGTTGGCCAGCCCCTTCATATTTTATTTCATTTGGCAATTTGTCGCTGCCGGTCTCTATCCACACGAGCAGCGGTACGTTCACATTTTCTTACCGTTCAGCGTAGCCTTGTTTTTGGCGGGAGCGGCGCTGGCCTTCTTCGGCGTATTCCGATTCGTGCTCCGATTCTTCTTCGCATTTTCCGGTTACATGGGAATCGATCTGCAACCGCGGATTACCGACTGGCTTTCGTTCGTACTCATCTTGCCCGTGGGGTTCGGCATCGCCTTTCAACTGCCGCTGGTAATGTTGTTTTTGGAACGGATCGGAATCTTTACGATACGCTCGTACCTGAGCAGTTGGCGGATATCGGTGTTGGCGATCGCTTTTCTGGCGATGATCCTGACGCCGAGCGATCCTTACAGCATGATGCTGATGATGTCGCCGCTCATTGCGCTTTACTTTTTCGGCATCATGCTATGCCGCTGGATGCCGCGCCGAGCGACAGAATTTGGAGAAGCGATAGATTGAGCGCATCATCATTCGAGCATGGCCGATCGGTTGTGCGATGCCCTGTGCCGGATTCGAAATCACCTCGCGCTGCGGCGGCGGTTTTATAGGAAAGCGATTTCGGAAAACGTTCGCCGAGAATGGCCAGTAGCGCTTCGTCGCGCGCTTTCAGGTCGCCATTGTGTGGACTTGCAGAAGGCGCGGTTGGATCAATTCGTGGAGAACTCGTTTGCTTCGCGTCTGAGTGAACCGCGAACACACGGACATCGAGCGGCGAGCCAGTGGCAAGAGCCGTTGATTGCGATGTCGGAGCGCTAAACAGGTTGGTGATCGACTTCGCATCCTGCTGCGCGGCGTGGTCGATCGTGGCCGCGTTGGCTGACAGCGCAAAGGCAGAAGCACCGGCGGATGGCGGCGCTCCGAAGCTTGCGCGCCAGACGGCGTAATCTCCGGCGTCGACCATGCTGGTGCCGTTCCCGTCGGCACCGGAGTATTGCGGCACATCGTCGCCGATCGTTTTTCGCCAAACGACGTAGTCGGCCGCATCGACGAAATCGTTGGCGTTATAGTCGCCGGGCAGCGCCGGGACAACGACGGTTTGCAGTTCGAAGGCGCCGATATCGGCGGCGACGCCGTCTACTCGCGAATAGGCGCCTCCGCGCTGATCGGTCGTAACGTTAAGCGGATTCGACCCGTGATCGATAGCGGGGCTATTGGCGAGGAGCGCGTGGGTAAGTGTTGGGCCACCGTTGTTCGCCAGCATGTCCAGCATTGGGTCGCCCGACGATACCACGATCGACTGCGCGCCGACTTGCGAACGTATCAAGTTGTCGGCGCCAGTGACATTGAGTACTCCGTCGGTTCCGTGCGTGGCGACAAAATCGGGTACCAGCGGCTGCACGTCGGCTTGAGCGACGATGGCGCTATAGACTTGCACATTGGCGACTTCGCCGCTTCCATCAGCAAGAATATAAACATCTCTGCCCGACCGCGAAGCTGCGTTATCGGAGATGGTGCTGTTGTAGAAATTGAGCGAGCCATTCAAGTCGTAAACGGCACCTCCATACCCACCAGCGGCGCCGCTGCCAGTGGCGCGAGACGCCATATTACCCGACAGCGTAGTGTTGCGGATCGACACGCTGCCTGCATCGTTATAGATTGCTCCGCCCCGTCCCGCACTGCCGTCAGACGCTGGGGAAGTCTCGACCGCGGTGTTGTTGTAAATCGTACTGGCAATAACGGTGAGCGTTCCTTGGTTATAGATCGCACCACCATTCGCGCTCGGTGCGACGCCGCCAGCGACCATGACGGAGTCCAAAGTCAGATCGGCGTCCGGCGTGACGCGAAACAGGCGCATTTGTGGCGCTGCCGAGTCGCGGCGGATCGTGATGCCGTTTGCGTTGCCTTGGACGGTTATCGGCGAGTCAATCAGAAGGGCGGACGGACCAACGGCGGAATCGTCGGCGACGGAGAGATTGACATCGCCATTCAATCCACTAGCGAACTGAATCACATCCGCGCCCGGCGAATGATTGGCGTCGTAGACCGCTTGCCGCAAGGTGCCGGGAGCGCTTCCGGAAGCGGTTACGGCGGCATCGCCAAGGCTCGTCACGGTAAACGTGGCGAGGACGCGGCGGTCTTCCAGGGGCTCGAACGCAAGCTGACGAAATGTGGTCGATCGCCCTCGCCGAAACGAATACCGCCGCCTAGAACTTCCGCAATCGAACAAGCGGTTGCGGACGTGACGAGAATAAAACACCTTACGCTGCACGGCTTCGGCTTTACCACTCTCTGTGTCGCGCGAATTAGAAGATCGTCATTGAAGCCGATATCTTAGCTGGTTGTCGCCAGTTTACAACCAGTGGGCTCGCCGAAAAGCTCTTCAAATACGTTTACGCTGCGGGCCCTGGCCAAAAACTTTTTTCAAAAGTCGGGATGTGGCAACACTTTTCCGCCAATGTGCGAGACATCGACTCGCGTGGAGATTTGGCTTCAGAAAATCTGACAAAACCGAATCCAAGGCGCCCTCACCCCCAACTCTCTCCCGAAGGGAGAGGGACATTTGTTAGTGTCCTTTAGTCCGAACTGGATGAGTCGTCGGAGTGCGGCACGGAAAACTGAATCTCGGTCATCCCCGCGTCTGCACCCGCATCCAGCACTGAGACGAAGGTGCCATGCGTCGAGTTCGGAGAACATTTGATCATCATGCTCGTACGATCGTTCTTTTGGCGGGCGGCGCGGAGCTTCGACCTCAAATCCTGATCACTCAAGGCCTCCTGGTCTTCGACCCAGATTGCATCGTCGGAATCGATCGTCACGAGCACCTGATCCGAGTCGTTCGCGAGATCGGGAACGGCTTGCACGCTGTTGGGCGCGCTGGACGGCGCCTGCGGCGCGGGTAAATTGATAACCGCCTGAACCGACTGCATGGACGTGACGAGAAAGAAAATCAGCAGGAAGAAAACGATGTCGACCATCGCCGTCATATCGATCAAATCGCGATGCTGCATTCGCTTCGGCATCAGCAGCAACGGATGGTCGGCGGCAGTGCGCGGTTCTGCCACGGCCGGATTGGCGGTCCGAGCCGCTTCTAACGACTCGGGAACTGTCACGCGCCCGCGGCAGTTTGGGCATGTCTTCTGTTTGCCGGCCGAACGTTCAGAGGCCGACAGCTTCTTGCCGCAGTAAGGACATCGGAAGGTGATGTTCATCGCTTATCCGTCTCCAAAACGGCGACGTGCAACTTCAGCCCTTCGGAAGCGGCAGCGGTGGCAATGCGGAACAGGTCGCCAAGGCGCACCTTTTTTTCGGCCTTAAGGAGCACGTCGGTTTTGCCGGCGGCTTTTCCTTGCTCGACCGCATCCTGGACTCGCTTTTCTTGTTGGTCCGCATTGGTGATCGGCTCTCCTTTTTGGCCGTCGCCCAGGTATAACGTTGCCGATTTTCCATCCAAGCT
>DASZZA010000786.1:0-5292 GCA_035545135.1 Lacipirellulaceae bacterium
GGGACCCGGCGTTGATTGGCTCGTCGAACACGCCGCGCAAAACCGCATCCGGTCATTGCAATGCTTTGGATTTCAGCCGTTCGAGGTACTGCCCGATGTCTTAGGAAGCGCCGACGTGCTCGTCGCCATCCTGGAGCCGGACGCCGGCGTATTTAGCGTTCCGTCCAAGGTACTCAGTTACCTTTGCGCCGGCCGACCTTTGCTACTCGCCGTACCCAAAGTAAACCTTGCTGCAAAGATCGTCTCGTCGATTGGTGCCGGTCCGGTGGTCGAGCCAACCGATATTTCTGCTTTCTGCGCATCGGCACAGAAGCTGATCGATTCCCCAAAACACCGTGACGAGTGCGCCAAGGCCGCGCGGTCTTACGCCGAAGCTCACTTCGATATTCGGCTCATCGGCGACCAATTCGAAGCAATTCTGGCCGACTCCGTCCCTGCCCCGGCCGCTGCGGCGGATTGACCCGACTGCCTTTGAGGCAGCCTTTTTTTCAAATTCTCGCAGTCGTCACCCAATATCGCCCCGTCCCCGGCGAAATTCCTCTCGGAGGGACCGAGCTTCGGCCTTCCACGCTCGTTCGTACCTTGTGAAACCTTGGGACCGCCGCCCGGTCTTCTCTGTCCGACTGTTCGGCAGCCGTCGCCACGTCCCTGCATTTGAGGAGTTAGAGCCATGGTCAAAAAAGCAATTTTGGTGGTATTGGGGCTCGGTCTGACGACGGCCGTGTTGTTTGGCCGAAACGCCGCCAGTTACGTCTCGACGACGTACCACCGCCTCACCGACTCCGTCGAAGAGGCCGTGCCCATCGATTTCCAGATCGACCGCGCGAAGCAAATGGTCCGCGATTTGGACCCCGAAATTCGCCGCTCAATGCACGTGATCGCCAAGGAGGAAGTCGCGCTGGAGCAGCTTAATCAGCAAATCTCCGGCAGCCAGGAAAAGGCCGATAAGGACAAGCAAGATATTCTGCGCCTGCAAACAGACCTCGGGCAGAATAAGAACTCCTATCACTATGCCAGCCGCACCTACACTTGTAATGAGGTAAAACAAGACCTCGCCCGGCGATTCAATCGTTTCAAGGTTGCCGACGACACCCTGGCCAGCATGAAGCAGATGCGCGACGCCCGCGAAAAGAACCTCGACGCCGCTCGTCAAAAGCTTTCCGCCATGATCAACGCACGCCGCAAACTCGAGGTCGACGTGCAGAATCTCGAAGCCAAGCGCAAACTGGTCGAAGTGGCACAGGCTTCGAGTGACTACGTGTTCGACGACAGCCAACTGGCCCGCTGCAAGGATCTCATTAACGACATCCGCGCACGGCTTGATGTGGCCGCCAAGCTGGCCAACGCCGACGTAAACGTCCCGACGGAGATTCCGCTGGATGAATCGGCACCAAAGGATATCACCGACCAAGTGGCGCAGTACTTCAAGCTGGACGGCAAAGCCAAAAAGGTTGCCGCCGACAAGAAAGCCGAGGTCGTAGCGACTAGCTTCGCCCACGAAGAGTCGAAGTAAACTCCCAGCATCGCGGATTGCAGATTGCGGATTGCCGATCGCGCAACCCAGTCTGCAATTCGCACGATAACAATTCCCTGACCTTTGACCTCTGACCTCTGACCCCTCCCATGTTCCCCACGTGGCGAATGCGACTGCGAGAAGCCCGCGTAGCATGGAATAGCGGCCGCTACGACGACGCCAGCCAATTGCTGGCCGACGAATCGCTCCGTGAATTCCTGCCGGCAAAACGGCTGGCGCGTGATGTCGCGGGAAAGATAATCGAGCGAGCCCGAAGTCGCTTCGCCTCTGGCGACACCCTCGCCGGCTGGAAGGATCTCGTCGTCGCCGATCGGCTCGGCGGTCAAACCGAAGCGGTCAACCAGATTCGGCACAGCTACGCCGACGCCGCTCTCCATGATGCGCGAAAGTATCTCGCGGCCGGGGAGCCGGCGTCGGCCCTGACGCGATTGGAAAAACTGCAAAAGCGTGGTCTCGCCGACGAGCACGTGCGTGCCTGCGTCAAACTTGGCCAGCTCATGCAAGAGTCGGTCAGGCTCGCTGCACACGGACATTTTGCCGAGGCTTTGGCCGCCAACCGCCGCGCGCTCAGCCTCGCACAACTCGACACCCGGCCAGCGGCTATAATGACAGACATTGCGACACACTTGGAAGCCGAGAGTGGTCGCCTTGAGAGCGCGGCCGTCGAATATCAACGCATCAGCAGCGATATGCACACGGCACTCTTGGCGGAAAACTGGAGCGCCGTCCTCAGTGCTGCCGACGCGCTTTTGGCAATTGCCCCGCAGCACTCAGCCGCGGTTCAAGCACGTCGCCGCGCGTGGAAGGCAGTGGGAATGGACGTTACACGTTTGTATTCCGACCGCCTCCGCCGCGCCAACGTTGCACTCGCGGTTGAGAAAACGGAATTCCGACGTGGCCGGCCGTCAACGCGGCCGTCAACGCGGCCGTCATCGCGGTCCAGTGAGGTCGATACCGTGGCAGGAAACGAACAACCCCAGCGAGCACTCTTGTGGGTCGATGCCGTAGGTGGATTCTTGGTGTGTCTGGACGATTGTGTCGCTATCGGCCAACCTTCGGCCGGCGAACCGATTGCGCTCCCAATACTTGCCGATTTGTCGCGCCGTCATGCTGTGATCCGTCGCGACGCAGGTGCCTACGTACTCGAGCCGCTGCAACAAACGCTTGTCAACGGCCACGAAATCAGAGAACCGATAGTACTCGCTGACAATGCCTTGATCCAACTCGGCGACAACGTCCGCATTCGCTTCAACAAACCGCACGCGTTGAGCGCCACGGCCAAGCTGACGCTCGAAAGCCACCACAAGACGCAACCCTCGGTCGATGCGGTGCTCCTCATGGCCGATAGCTGCGTGCTTGGCCCGAACCGCCACTGCCACATAAACTGTCGCGCGTGGCAACGCGATGTCGTCGTGTACCGACAAGGCGACCAATTATTCTGCCGCGCCGACGAACCACTTTCCATCGACGGTGTAGCGACGGACTGCAAGATCGAGGTTCCTTCCGGCGCACGCATCGAAGGAGAAGATTTTTCGTTCGCTTGGGAGAAGCTTGTTTAGCGTCGACCGCGAGGCCGAACGAACGGCCGCAGTCGCCTCACTTAGTTGGTCTCGCCCCCGACGCTAATCACTGAAATACCGCAACTAGACAGATGGGCAACCCGACAGCTACGCTAGAACGAGAGAACCTTTCTGCCATGAATGCGCAAGCGCCGCAACTTGATGATTCAGAGCGGCCGCAGGCGGACTCTCCGCGGGCGGACTCTCCGCGGCCGGAATCTCCCGGAGCCGGTCTTCCGCGAGCCGGCACAATGAAGTTCACGTACCCCAGCGGTTCACGTCCGCTGGAGGGCTACACGATCAAGCGCGGTGTCGGTCGAGGCGGCTTCGGTGAAGTTTATTTTGCCACCAGCGACGCCGGCAAAGAGGTAGCGCTCAAGCTCATTCGTCGCAATCTGGAAGTCGAGCTCCGCGGCGTCACCCAATGCCTTAACCTGAAGCACCCCAACCTGATCGCCCTGTACGACATCCGCACCGACGACATGGGCGACCAATGGGTGATTATGGAATATGTCTCGGGCGAATCGCTTGAGGACGTCATTGACCGCCATCCGAACGGCTTGCCAATCGACGAGGCGCTGTGGTGGATGCGCGGCATGTGCGCCGGCGTGGCCTATTTGCACGACCACGGCATTGTTCATCGCGACCTGAAGCCCGGCAACATCTTTTCCGACGAAGGCACCGTCAAGATCGGCGACTACGGCTTGGCAAAGTTCATCTCCTGCAGTCGCCGGAGCGGACAAACCGAAAGCGTCGGCACCGTACACTACATGGCGCCCGAAATCGCCAACGGTCGTTACGGCCGGGAGATCGATACGTACGCCCTGGGCATTATCTTGTTTGAAATTCTTACTGGTCACGTGCCGTTCGAGGGTGAAAGCGTCGGCGAAGTGTTGATGAAGCACCTTACCGCCGAGCCGGATGTAAGCACACTCCAGGAACCCTACCGCGACATCGTCAAACGCGCTCTGACCAAAGATCCCAACCTGCGGTTGAAGAGCGTCAATGAGTTGGTGGAATTACTACCTGGCAACGGTGAGCCGGCGCCGTCCTTCACACGCGCCCACGCCCCACCGAAGCCACAACCCAACACAACAGGTTCGGCGGCGGAGCCGAGCCCTCATGTGGAGCATGCAACGCCAAAAGGCGGTGTCAATCTCAAGTTCAAGCCGGACATTCACTCAAATTCCGACGCCAGCGCCAACCGCACTGCCCACGATGCATCGCTGGAAGAACCAATCTTGCAGGCCATGCGAAACGGCTTGGACCTCCTGCGCCGAAAATGGAACGGCGATGGCATTGAGCCCATGCCGGTCGCTCACAAGGTGGCCCTTGTCCTCATTTTGATCTTTGCCGCTTCCTCCTTGTACAAGGTCTTCTTTAGCCTGGCATTTCAATTCGCCGTCATCTACGCGATTTACTATGTTTGCTGGCTGGCATTCATCCGGCCCAGTATCATTCGCCGTCAAGCAAACTCCCATCAGGCCGCCCCGCCCGGCGAACCCGCTTCAGCGGGCGGCCCATCCGCTCGCGCCGCCCAGGAAACCGCCGCCTGGCCCCCCGCTCGCGACACGGCCGACGTCATCGCCCAGCGCGCCAATCAAGCTCAGCGTCGCCGCCGCTCACGCACCAATTGGCGCGAACGGGCCAACGCGCAACTCGCGGCCAAGCCCTTTCGCACCAAACTAACGGAACTTGTCGGATCGATGCTATTGGCCACGGTCGTCTGTTGGATCGCCGCGTCCGCCGTTCCGTTGCTGTCGAATAACACGTCTCCGTCCGAACTTACCGCCACGTATTTCTGGATTGCCGCTGTCAGCACGCTCGGTAGCTGGGTGATCCTTGTACCGTCCAAATTTGTCGAAGGGAAGCTCGAAGACCACACTCCGATGCGCATCACGCTCATGCTGTCGGGTGCGTTAGTTGGTCTGGTCGCATGGGCCATTGCGGCGGCTCTGTTTATGAAGATGCCCGTCGGCCACGAACCGGTGAACGTCGATCGCGGCTTGTTGAGCCATGAACTGCTTGGCTGGGCCAGGCCCACCGGCGACACGAATCCCCACGTTGCCGTTTACATATCGTACTTTGCTTTCTTGTTCCTGTTGCCACGCTGGTGGCGGCAAACCGAATACACCCGCGCCACGAGGATGAGTTTGTGGTACGTGATTAGCTGTGCCTTCGTCGCCTGGCTGGTACATA
>DASZZA010000787.1:0-6669 GCA_035545135.1 Lacipirellulaceae bacterium
TATTCAAAGAAGATTACTTCCCAGTCTTGGCACCTGTTGATTGGGACGACGACGGTAAGTTGGATTTATTGTGCGGCGGATATATCACGGGCCGCGTGTATTTCTATAGGAATACCGGACGAAAGGACAGGGATGGACTCCCTGTGCTGAAGCTCGTCGGTCCGCTCGTAGACGCTAGCGGCACAGCAATCAACGTAAGAGACTGGTGCGCAGCGCCGTGCGTCGCTGACTTCAACGGCGACGGGCTGCCCGACTTGGTAGTCGGAGCTTACACATGGCGCGGCGAGAAAGTGCACCGACCGTCGTTTCTCAGGTACTTCGTCAATAAAGGGGCACCCGGCAAACCGGTGTTGCAGGAAATGGAATTGCCGGTGCGGGGCAAGGTTCTGCCGCTTCGCCTCCCCCATCCACGCGCGATTGATTGCAACGGCGATGGTTTGGTGGATCTCGTCGTTTCGTCGGGAAGCGACATCATCATCTATCCAAACGTCGGGACAAAGACGGAGCCGCTGTTCGATATCGATCAGAAACCGATACGGGCTGCGTGGGGAATCGCTCCGGCGAACGCGGATCACCAAGTGCTCGACTGGAATAAAGACGGTTGGCCCGATCTAGTAACCGATTATACGATTCGACTCAACGCTCGCGTTGGAAAGCCCTACTTTTGGACCAAAACCGTGTCTGTATTGCCACCCGGTATGCGTATCGACCATCCAGTTGAGATGGGGGATGGAAATTTTTACCCTTATCTGGACGATCTTGATCACGATGGCAAAACGGACGTGCTGTTCGGCGACTGGTATGGACACGTGTGGTTCCACCGCAACGTAAGCACTGCAAGCGGGAAGCAATTCGAGGAACAGGGTAAGATGGTAACGATGGTTGACGGAGCGCCAATCAAAGTCGGACCGATCCAAGGCGACACCAAGAACGATTTTCAGGCGCTGCAAGGCGCCCGTACCACTTTGACCGCCGGTGATTTCAACGGCGACGGCTTAGATGACTTGGTTGTTGGTGATACCTATGGGAAGGTCCGCTATTTTGAAAACGCCGGGCCGCAGGAGTCTCCACGTTTTAAGGAGCCAATGTTGATTGGCGATCTGAAGTCCCGTTGCTGTGTGGACCGAGTTGATTGGAACCATGATGGAAAACTGGATGTTGTTGCGTCAGTTAGTGCTCACAAGATCTACGTGATATTCAACGACGGCTCGTCGAACGGTGCCCACTTCGCGGAGCCCGTTTCACTTAACCTTGAAATCAAGAATCCAATCGCCATCGCCGTGGATCTTAATCGCGACGGAGACGACGACTTGCTGGTGAACGGCACCCAAGGTACAAGCTTTGCCGAACGATCGTTTATCGAACACGGCTACGCCAAGGCACGTATCCTCAAAGTCGAATCCAAAGAACCAGTCCCTAAACGATGAATGGTTCGACAACGGCCATCGGGGAACTTGTATTGCACGGAATACCCATAATACAGAATCTGTTGGTTCAGCTCCGATTCACGTGCTGACCTGCGGCCCCTTGCGGCAACGCCGCCCGGATACTCACACCTTCGAACTTATTCTTCAAGTTCACGATATCTTTCGCTCCGGAAGCGCTAATTCCAAAGGTTTCCATCGGCTTCGTCTTCGTCTCGTCCGCCGCAAACCGGTTGAAACATATAAGCGCGGACGCCTCGCTGGCGAGACAGACGCCATATTTCATGTTGCGAATGCTATTGTTGGCGATTGTCGCTTGGGCGTCCGTTGCCACCCAGACCCCGTAGCTACGTGGCAGCAATTCGCTGGCCACCAACTCGTTCTGCGTAACGACGCAATTCTTGCTGACGTTAGCGCTGAATAAGATAAAAACCGTCTCAACCCCAACTTCGCGTGCTGTGCCCGCCTTCGGTTGGGCCACAAAACGATTGTTGCAGATGACCGCATCCTTCGCACCGATGTTGATCCCAATCACATAGGTGCTGTCCTTCGCTTTGGGAAGATCGTAGCGGAAGTTCTCGAACACGTTGTCGCAGATAACCACATCCTTCGATTGAGCCACATTGGCGCCGATGTACGGAATGTCGTCGAACATAATTTCGCGAATGCGGAGACCTTGGTTTTGTGTGCAATGGATATCGAACCAGAAGCCGCCCAAGTGGCCATTCGCAATTGTTATGCCTTTTCGGTTGTCAGCTGTAATCCCGTACGTTCCTGCATGAGGCTTACCTGTAAAGCGAAGGGCGTGGCCGCGAAGATCGAGCGTTACATTATCGGCAAGAATGCTGACGCCGTTGTTACGATCAACTTTCAAGTCGTGGTCAAGATAATAGTGGCCTGAGGTACTAATTGCACCGTCCGCGGGCACCACTTTCCAATCGATCTGCTGAACCACCCTGGAAGCGTTACCCTCCGTTGCGCAACAAGTATCCAACATCAAGGCACCGCTTGACGCAACGAACAAACCCATCAGTAATACGAGTGAATTTCTTTGTAACATGGAATTCTCCTTTTAGAATCATGACGTAGCGCGGAATCTCGCGCGTAAATCGACATCGAGTGCCGCATCCGCCAATCCGCTTCCCCACGGCAGAATCGGCTTCTTCAGTGCGGCGGCGAGCATAACAGCGAATATCCAGGGCGCAGGTATGGGGCGATTCGTTCGGTGAACGTACACGCCGGAACGTATCAACAACGGCAGAATCGGTACCGCGCGTGGCAGTCCATGTGCTGCGAAATTTAAGAACGGCTGTCGCGGTAAATAGCAGTGCATTAGGAGCGGCCGGTCTACGGCTGAGTGGAATCGCGCCGATACTTCCGGCAAGATTTCGCGGTCATGTTCTATTAGCACCCCTCTTATCGGCACCTCCGCACAATTCATGGTGACGTATTGCCGGCCACTCAAAATCAATGCCGTGGTTGATTCGATCGCGGGCAATGCTTCGCCTTCCAGAGCATGCGGCCCAAGCACGACGATTGTTTGCGCAGAACGAAACCACTCGGCAAGCACGTCGCAGGAATCGGCGTGCGCTCCGTCTGTCAGTAATGGCAGCTTCTCGTGGTGAGCGAATCGATCAAGGTAACCCTGACCCCAACGCGCATCTCGTCGGATGTCGGACGAAATTTCGACCGGTGGCTCGCTTTGCGAAGCATTTCGAATTTCCCACCAACACTGGCCACAGTGGTTGTGCTCGTGCGCTGCCACTTCCGCACCGACCTGATGAAGCGCCGGACCGATCCAACCCATGCAGTGGTCGCAGTAATCCTCGTCGGCATTCAGATCATTGTCGAGCAGGAAACCTTTGCTGGGACATTGGCGCATATCTAAACGCAACAAGTTTTGATTCTCGTCAAGCGTCACCGTCCAATCGCATTCCTCATCGATGCCGGTCTTCAGCCACGACTCGTAAAGCCCACGCAGGCCTTCCGCCTTGGCAGATTTCAAGTAATGACGCTGCGAATCGCCTGCTATCGCCTGGGCCCAATACTTCTCCAGGCCGACTCGTCCAAATCGCCGCCGCAGGTAGTGGAATGTCCACTCGTAGTAACCGCAGAAGTCCTGGCAGCCGAGCATGACAATTACTCCCCCTCATGAATAGTTGCGCGGTGGAAACTTTGGTGGCAGGACCCCATGCCTCCCGCTCGCGCGAAGGCGTAACCCGCCAATTCCGCCATGCTGCCGCATGTGTGATCACAGTGTTCACAAAAGTACGGGACAACTTCCCGGCCGCTTTCGCGCAAATGTTTGATGGCGGGGCAAACTCGAATATTGAGATTGACCGTGTCGCCTTCGACCGTCGTTTCAACGTGCGCGCCGGGCTCCTTGAGGAAGTATTCGGTCCAGTCGGCCGCGATGGCTTGTGGTCCGCCCTCACGCCACCACGCCGCGCGCTCGGAGTAGTACTCGCGCCCCAGCGATCGCCAATAATCGATCAGCACATCCATCCCATACTCGTCATGGATGTGACGAGCAGTTGCGTTGATTGCAAAATAGAAATCGGGAGAAGACATCGTTCGCAGCGCTGATTTACCGAGTTTTGCGCGGTTGCAGGTATGTCATGGCCGTTTGAACATCGACGTTCTCGTGCACGATTGCCATCAAAGCTCGGATCATTCCGCGGGGATCATCATGCTGGATCACGTTCCGTCCGTACACAATACCGGACGCGCCTTGTTCGATCAGAGCCTTCGTTCGCACCAGAACTTCTTCGACCGAAACACGGCCACCACCACGCGGTAGAACGGGACACTTCGCCGCAACTTGAATGACTTGATGGTACTCATCCAGCCGGTCGCAGGGGTCTGCCTTGATAATATCGGCCCCAAGTTCCACCGCTTGTCGAACCAGGCTAACGATCTTTCGCACATCTCCATCGACCATATATCCACCCGCTTCGCTATTGCGACGCATCACCAATGGCTCCACCATAAGGGGCATTCCGTAACGCTCACACAGCGGTTTAAGTCGGCCGACGTTCATCACGCACTGCTGGTGAACCTCTGGCTCATTCGGGATTTGAAACAGATTCACGACGACGCACGCGGCATCGAGTCGAAGGGCGTGCTCCACGGCCTCGTCCACAATGTAACTGAACAGCGTTCTGGGAAGCTCCTTGCCGTATACATTCGCCACGTCGGTGCGGAGAACGAGCGACGGCTTTTCCTTTCCTGGCAACGATTGGAGATGGCGTGCCTGCCCGATCGTCAGTTGAATGGCATCGGGGCTAGCATCGACGATCGTGCGCACCGCGCACTCGATATTCTCGATACCCTGTAGAAACGACGGTTCATTAAAGAATCCGTGATCCAGCGCCACATCAAAACATTTGCCGTCCTGCGCCAGCAATCGATTTATACGTGGAAAGATGGACATTGTTTATTCTTAAACCAATGGCAATCGGTTCGTTCTCCCTTGTCCGATTTGTCTTTGGTCAACACGCCGCCAGCTCACGTTCCACCTCGCCGATGGATTCATCGATAATATCCAAGCCCTTGAGCAGCATATCACGATCCATCACGATCGGTGGACTCATGCGAAGTATGTGGCCGGCGGGAATCCAAGCAAGCCCTTTGCGAAACGCACGCTGATAAACCATTTCGCCCGCCTTCGGAAATGGCTGCTTCGTCTCACGGTCTTGGACCAGCTCAATTCCCATCAGGCAACCTTTCGCGCGCACATCGCCCACGATCGGATGTTCTTCTCGCATTTTGCACATGCGCTTTAGCGCAATCTCGCCAAGGTACGAGGCATGTTCAAGCAGATTCTCCTCTTCGATCACTTCCGTTGCCGCCAAAGCGGCGGCGCACGCCATGGGGTTCCCGCCATAGCTCGATGACGCGCTGATTTGCTCAAACGATTCTTTGTACGGACTGCGCACGGCGACACACGTGACTGGGAACCCATTGCCAAACCCTTTTCCCAGCGTCACCACGTCAGGGACCACTCCCCAATGTTCCATGCACAACCACTTGCCCGTGCGTCCCCAACTCGTTAGTACTTCGTCGGCCATGAGCAACATTCCAAGCTCATCGCACAGCTTTCGCAGCTTGGGGAAAAAGTCGTCCGGCGGCATGATCGACCCGCCCCAACCCTGTATCGGTTCGAGAACGAATCCAGCGACGCTGTGAACGGTCCCCTTATCAAGATAGTCGCGGTAAAAATCGAGGTATGCATCCGTATCGATCGAGCCATCGGCTTTCGTCCACAAAGGACGGTATGTATCGGGCCGCGGCACCATGTGGCTTCCAGGCGCCCGCACCGACCCGTACACGTGAGAGCGAATATGCCCCAGCGAAACGCCGCCGTACGTTTTACCATGAAAATCGTAGAAACAGGAAACAAGCTCATTGCGGTTCGTCGCTGCACGCATGACGCGAGTCCCTGCTTCCACCGCCGCAGTTCCGGAATCGTAGAATTGAAAGCCGTCGAGATCGCCCGCCAGAACTTGAGCAAGCTTTTCCACGAGCTTGGTCTTGATCGGTGTCGTGAAGTCGTGGCAGTTCATCAACGTGTTGGCATATCGGGCTACGGCTTCGCTCACCTTCGGGTGACAGTGCCCGAGCGTCGCTACATAAATGCCGGACGAGAAGTCGATATACTCATTTCCGTCAACGTCGCGCAAAATGCATCCGCTGCCCGATTCGAACGCCACCGGAAACAGCTTGACCTGGCCCGAAAGCCCCTTAAAGTGCTTCGTACAGCGCTCGTGATACTGCTTCGACTTTGGACCAGGCGGCGCCACGCCGATACGCGGACAGTCGTCCGAATCCATGCTGGCCCATTCCAGGGAAGAAAATGCAGGCGGCGACGTCGTTGTTACAGACATACGCTAGTAACCTTTCTCCCAATTCGGCTCTATGTCTTGCGCGATCACTTCGCTGATATAGCAGTCGGTGCGCAACTGCTGATGAATGGAACTCGGCAGCCGCGGCGTAACAGGACCGTGATAACACAACCGCGCAATTAACCGTTGCCACGCTGTAGCTGTCCCGTGGACGGTAATACCTGCCATTTCGATTCGATGTTTGGCGCCGATGACTTCCGCGGGGCCTATCGTCGCGGCTTTGGGGGGTACCGCGGCGATGTCGCCGCTCATGCCGAAACTGCCATGCAGCGAGTTCTGCGCGAGCGTGAATGGACTAAGCGTGCAAATTCGCGGACCGAGATGCTTCCACTCTTCGAGCG
>DASZZA010000788.1:0-9385 GCA_035545135.1 Lacipirellulaceae bacterium
GCACACCGGGCCTCTACACCATCACCTATTCGGCGACCGATGCGGCGGGGAACATCGGTTCCGCCTCCCGCGTCGTCTCCGTCACCGCACCCGCCCAAGCGGCCGACATCGAAGACTCATCTGCCGATGCCGGCGCGTCAACTTCTCCCGCTTCCTAGCCGCAGCGCAAATGCTTGGTGCAATAGGCAGCGTCGCGAAACGCCGTAGACATGGCGGCAACCGCGATCACAACCAACCATCCGGTCTTGCAAACCTTGGGGCTCAATCTTCGGCCAGTGTGATGCGGCGGGTCAAAGACAAAGCAAGCCGCTTTTCCCGGCTACTCGATGGCGCCACAGGCTGTAGCGGCAAAAATCACGCTAAGCATAAAAAGGTCTCTCGGTTTCCGTGAGATTTCCTCGTTTAAACCGATTAAGCTCGGGCCGCAAAATTGAAAGTCTATGATCATAAACAGCAATAAGTTGTGCTACCTGATCTGCGAATTCATTTACAGGCGTTCCCCAATGTCCGCCAGGGAGTATTGCTTTGACCGTTGTTATCAATGCGTCAACTACCGGTTGTAGCATTTCCAATGTTGATTTTTGATTCTGCCCGGCAAACAAACTCAACACCAACGCTATTTCATTTAAATTACCGATACCTCTAACTATTGCGGGTGGATGAGTAGATTGTAAATGTATTAGATCATTCATTTCGAATATGTCGCTTGTTATAATGCCGAACAAACACGCGGCCAGCGTACAAATTTCAAGTGTATTTGGTGAGGCAACCTGGTGCATCTTTTTTGGTATAACCCACTTTATCTTACCATCGGATAATTCAAGCTTTGGATCTAATGAAATTCTTAAGACCTGAGTCGCCGCAGATCTATCCGCATCCAATTCGAGGGCTTGCATATTCAGATCTCCTGCGGAGTCTCTGACCTCATCATATCGCGCCAACCCAAGCGACTCGTTCACGTAATCGGCGTGACCATTCCAAAGATGCGCGAATTCATGTTCGATCATGTAACACAGAGCAACGCTCCAGATCCTTTGAGCCAATTCGTCGCGGTCCGAGCATTCCAGCGGAGCCATCCTCCACATTCTCGAATCCAAGGGCAACGAGCCAATTTCGGGCGGGAAGACGCGCGGTCTGCACCGTGTAACATCACCAACATCGGGGAATAGATAAGGGTGTGATAGCAGCGTCCTTATAGCGGCGTCCAATATGATCACGAGGCCAGAATTGACACCTATCAGGTCGACATTGCCGCGGGAGGTTGCCCACGCATTCAGTGAGGGATCGGCGATAAAGCCGATCTCAAGTTCCATGTCCTTTCCCAACTTTGATTCGCCAAAAACTCTGGTTCCAAAGTATTTGTGAAATTGTCTGCGCAACGCACCTTCAGGATGCTCACCATCAACAGGCAAAATGGCTAAGCCCTCTTCAGCACAGAAGGATGTGAACAGAGGATGCAGTTCAGGTTTGACGCCGAGGCGCTCGACATGCTCATTTTGTATTTGGGATACGATGTGAATCAATTTATCGAAGTCCTGTCTGGGGCTCTTCTTGCGAATTGAACGAAGCCAATTGAACATCATAGAGCTCCTTTCAGCCCGCTATCGTCCAAGGTCGGAGCAAAGCTCCATGCGGATCAGATCCGTAAAACCTGCAAGGCTTTGCGTGCAATCTGGCGGGCCGGTGCCCGTTGCTGGCCAACTCGTCATCTACGTCGCCCGGTGGAGCTTGCCCTTTGCTGGCGCGTAGCTCCGTCTTGCCGAAATGATGCGCCGGCAATTCCCGGCGCCACGTACGAACTAAAATCCTCACCCGATGAGGAGCGCGCAGCTACAGGTGGCTGTGTACAAAGCGTCGCCGACGTTATTCTTTCCGAACGACGCCCTTAGGATGGGTCGTGTCGGGTCGCTTGAGAGTAATTAGATATCGGCAATAGAGCTCAAATAGCTGTTCTGATAGGCTCGAATTTTACCGCGAATAGTGGGGCCCAAATCCGTTAAGGCGGTACGGTTTATTGAAACCTTGGAGCTGCTTGCGCGAAAACTGGCATGTGATTCTCGATATTTGAAGAAAAGAATCTGCGTGATGGTGTTGTTGGCTTGTATTAAACATGCCAGAAGCGAGACAAATACGCCGTCGTCGGGACCCTTTTCAACGAGCCCGATCTGAAAGCGGGCAATACTCGCTTTCACCGATTCTCTGCTGAAAATAGTGATCCAAGAGCTATCTGGGTTCATCGCCTTTAGGGCATTGACGGTCGATGTGATGATCGCGAGAGCGCCGGCCGTTGGAGCGAGGGCCGCGGTTACGACCTCGATGATCTTCTCATTGACATCGGCCGCCTGGCCATCGGCGGTGTAATCGGTCCAACCGCTTTCTTGTAATGTCCACCCCACGTTCTCCAGAACCGTCGCGTAGGCCTCGAACCACTTGAGCGGGTCGATATCGAAGGGAGCCTGTTTGTTGGCGACCAGTTGCGCCAGTAAAGCCGAATCCGAGATGGCTTCTCGGACTGCAGCATCCACGCCTTGGGCGAACGAAAACAAGCCCGATGCGACGACCTGAGCCTGTGTTTTGGCCTGATCAAAGACGACACCGGCATCTGCATCCGCGTCCTGTGCCACGATCGCCCGTGGTCTTTCGGGAAGTTCTGCGGCACGAACGAAATCAACCGCCGAATCAAGATCAAATGCCATCGTATGCCTCCAGTTCTGGAATTCGTATTATAGTAGAATTCTTTTCGCGCAAAATTACCAATTTGAAGATGCTACATATATAACGCAGTGGATTTTTGTGGAGGAGCCAGTGCCTAACGGCAAGCGTATGGTTGCCCTCGCTATCGCGGTGAGCGAGGCCAAGCCTCTCCCCTACCTGAGTGGGGCGCTAAATGGAGCCCGCGATTTCGGTAAATGGGCAACAGCGCTCGGCTACGAGACACGGACCCTGACCGATGAAAACAAGCCGGTAACGATCCCGCGGCTCCGACTTGAGTTGGAGGCGATGCTGAATCCTCCGGCCGCGCCGGTTCACCGCCTGATTCTGTATTTCGCGGGGCACGGCGTCATCCGCGAAGCGGAGGAGGGGCTCTGGTTGTTGTCGGACTGGTTCAACGAACTCAGGGCGGTAGCAGTCGAGGTCCTTAAGCGGCGACTTTATGCGTACAATGTGAATCAGATTGCGATTTTCGCCGATGCGTGCCGCTCGCTGCCCGCGAATATCGATGTCGCCGATTTGGTAGCCGACAGCGTGCTCGGGCGCGGGCCCGTACGGCCCCCATTCCCGCCACCGATCGACAAATTCATCGCGGCACAGGATGGTGCCAAAACCTATATGGTCCCAGGCGCGACCCCCGAGGAGGACCGCTGCATCTTCTCGGGTATCCTGCTTGAAGGCCTATGGGGCGCGCATCCCGAGGCTATGTCAAAGATCTTGCCAGGCAAGGTGACAAGCCGCAGCCTCGGCGCCTACCTCCAAGCTGAAGTGCCCGAAATCGCCAAGCGTTACCATTGTACTCTGGCTCCCTCGATCTTTCCCAATTTCCCTGAGGGGGACGACTACTACTACGGCGACGGAGCGACGCCGACCCCGCCCGTATTTCCGGAGTGGCCGCCTCCCCCTGCGGAACCGCCCGTTGCGCAGAGCCCGCTAAAGGCACCGAGCAGTTTGGGCGGAGGCACGCGCCTGGGCTTCATACCTCCGACGATACCGGCAAATAGTGAAGTGAGCGCCTCAGACACGGGGCCAAATCAGCAAATGCTCGCTCAACTGCGCAATCAATCGCGACCGGATCACTTCGAGACTGGCGCTGGCTTTGCTGTTCAGGGACTTCCTGTGCGAGGGGTATGGACGACCAGTGACGTATTCGCCGAACGCGACTCCGGCGATGCACATGGGCAGTGGTGGCGCATCAGCGAGCATTTCGTGGGCGGTGAGTTGCGCCAGCCGACCCCCGTACTGGTAGAATTCGCGGACGGAAATTTCGCAGCGACAGTGATGATGCCCAAGTTTATTGCGACAATTTTATATGGCAGAAGTGGACTATCTGCGCTGATCTATCGAGAGATTGGCACTCAGCGTGATGTCGCCGCAGTTACTGAAGAAGCAATCGCCGAAATGGAGAGTGGTGTGCTCCGCGCCAATCGTGCAACCGACCTCGCCGTCGAATTGCGACAAGGGAAGCATTCTGATCCAGTTCGCGGTGTCCTCAGTGCATATCTCTATGACTCCATCGGCGATATCGACAATATCCAACGCATGGCCTTTTACTACATCCAGGAGTATCAGCCGATCCCTTATGACATTGCTATGCTCGCGCACATTGAAGGCAAATGGGTGGATGACTGCTTGTGGGTACATGTTCCAGCGGTCGCTAAACGCGACCCGCGCACCGCGGAGGAGGCAAAATTCCCCTGGACTTACTCGGCGACCCAAGCAGCGGACGGGATCGTAGGGGGATTGTGGCCCTGGATGAAGCAGGGATGGGCATTTTTTGTTGATCTCGCAGACAATGGCTCGACTCTTGTTCTCCCTGGTCTCGCCCAGCTCAGCGTGCATGTGCTGCGGGGACGGTTTAGTGTGCTGAATGCACTAGGCGGCCGTGCCTTAATCGAGCGGCTTCAGCTCGTGCCGAGGGGAACATCAGCCACGTAGCCTCATTGGCGAGCCGACGCTGAAAGGCAGTTTACGACCCGCCACTTCCGGCGTCTCAATCTTCCGAAATCCGCCGTCCTTGGCCGAACTCATTATCCCATTGGTGGGGAACAACCGGCTGTGGCATGAGCACTTGTAGCAGTTCATGCTTGCCAACGACAGCGCCACGCTCGCCGTCGAGGTCCCCATTTGGCTCGCACCGGCAATGAGCGCGGTCGCGTTCAGCACGCCGATGCCCGGAATGGTCGCCAGTCGCCGTGCTGCCGGGTCGTGGCGAGCCATCCCGGCGAACTCGTCGTCCAGAGCTGGATCCGCCGGTCGGGGCCGCACCATTAGTCGAGCATGTCGTCAAGCAGCAACCGCACTCGCAGCCCCACGCCCGAACCCTCCGGTTCGGCTGACAGCGCTCCCAAGGCGTCGAGCAGCTTGCGTCGACCCTGCGGCACGACGATCCCACATTCGAGCAGGATGCTGCGTACTTGGTTCATCAGGGTCGTACGCTGCCCAACCAACCGGTCGCGCACGCGATGGAGAACCTGGACATCGAGCTGCGCTTCGCTCTTGAGCGCAACAAACCGCATCGTCGGCCGGGTCGCCTCCTCGGCGATCGCCTCCGCGTCGCGGTCGTCGTTCTTCTGCGCCCTCGACGTAGGGGCGAACATACTCCGGCGACATCAGCCGCACCTCGTGCCCTTGCTCGGCCAGCATCCGACCGAGGTGATGCGCGCCACAGCACGCCTCCATCGCGACCGCGCACCCCGGCAGCTTCGCCGCGAGCCCAACGACGCTCGCCCGCCGCACCCGCCGACGCAACACCACGCGCCCCGTCGGGTCAAGTGTAAGCGGAGCTTGATCACCGTGGAGAATGGAGTTTGACGGGATCAGGCGGCGTTTGGCTTCCAGGCCCAGGGGAGGAGTTCGGCGAGGTGGCTGTTGGGCCAGTTATTGACAAGCCTTGTCAGGATGTTGGTGAAGTAGGCCTCTGGATTGACGCTGTGGAGCTTACAGGTCTCGATCAGCGAGGCGAGCACCGCCCAGTTTTCCGCCCCCTCGTCGCTGCCGGCGAAGAACGCATTTTTTCTCGTCAGAACGACGCGGCGGTCATTGTGCCCCCCTTCATTAAGTATCTGGGAACATTGGGAGCGTGCCGGCATCAGCGACGCGACACGGGCGACCTTTTCGGGCCACCGCCATTTTGACAGGTTCCGACGCCAGATCAGCGGCGCGGATCTGATACGGCGCTCCGGCAACAACCTGCTCAGCGGGAAGCACGTGTGTCTTAATCAGGCGGCGCAGGGTGTGGTTCGTCACGCCTAACGCCGTTGCCGCCTCGGTCATGGTGAGCCATTTGCCATCCTTTTTCGGCGGAGCGGTAGGCGCGGATGCCGCGCGCGCGCCGAACCGAAGCGACGCGGTGCGCCGTCCAGCTTTTGCCTTGGCCAGTAGACATGCCCATTCGATTGAGCGACGCGGCGATGTGTTCGTCCGACCAGCGACCGGCCATGCTCCGCATCACCGCCAACGCGTCCTCCGTCGTCGCACAGCCATGTTCCCCGGACCGGGGCTTACGCACCCGTAGCTCGGAGTGCTGGCCCCCACGCCAATGGATCGTGAGGATGACCTCACGCGCCGCATCGTCGACATCGACGATGATGTCGGTGATCAACGTCCGAAGCAGCTGCTGGCGAGCCCGCGTCGTGACACCCGGCGCATTCCAGGCCGCCGACAGATTGTCCGCCAAGTTGGTGAAGGCGTTCGGGTCGACCGTGATATCCGATCGCTTTTCAGCAGGCTGGCGTGTCTCCAGATCTCGGACGCGCCGGAGCGCGGCCTCCCAGTTCTTCTCCAGCTGTGCGGCAATGAGGCGATTGTCCGGATCGCAGGCCGCGTAGCGACGCTCGGCCAAGCTCGCGTCATATTGGGCCTGCTGCATTTCCAGGTCGCGGATACGCTGCTGGTCTTGCTGTTGTTGCCGGTGCATCCGCTCGGCCTCGAACGCGGCATCGACTGCCATTGGTTCCACCGCCAGCAGCAGCTCCCGGCCAATCGCAGCATCGACCCGCGGTCCGCCGAAAGTCATACAGCGCGGTAGCCCCATCATAAGGTTTGGCTTGTCGCAGCGATATACCGGTCGGCTCTGGGGATTGCCGGTGTAGGCAACGCTCAACCGCCGCCCACATCGTCTGCAGGTCATCATTCCCGACAGCAGCGCCCTGCCACCCCGGCCGGATTTTACGCCTTCGGCGCGGCTGTAATTGTTGAGGGCGAGCTGCTTCTGATTACGCTCGTACTCCGTCCAGCCGATATAGCCTTCGTGATGATCCTTGATCATCACCTCCCAAGTCCCGATCGGCTTGCCATGCCCATAGCTCCGCCGCGCCCGCCCTTCGATGATCGCGGTGCGCTTCTCGCTTTTTCCATACACGTAGACCCCCGCGTAGAAGGGGTTCTTGAGAACCGCGATCACATTGTGGTAGCGGATCGGCAGCCACTCGAAGCTGGTCATGCGCCCTTCGTCAGAGGGCCGCGGGAAGTGAATCTGATCGGCCTTCATCGAGAGCAGTACCTGGCGCGCGCTGCCGAGCTCGCGGAACCGGGCGAAGATGAGCCGGATCACCTCCTGGAGACGCAGATCGGGATCGAGCCCAAGGCCGGCTTCACGGTGCCAGATGTAGCCGAACGGAACCGATATCCGCAGCTCGCCCCGGCTCGCCTTGGACCGAGCGGCATCCAGCATCCTCGCCCGCAGCACGCCAAGCTCGAACTCGCTGATGCTGCCCTTCATGCCCAGCAACAGGCGATCATTGGGTCGACAGGGATTGTAGACGCCGTCGAGATCGATGACGCGGGCTTCGACAAGCCCGCACAGTTCGAGCAGGTGATGCCAGTCGCGGCCGTTTCGGGCGAGCCGCGACGCATCGAAGCACAGAACGGCGCCGACCTTGCCGGCACACAGCCATGCGACCAGCCGGTCGAAGCCGGGGCGCGGCACCGTTCCGCTGGCGGATCGGCCAAGATCGTCGTCGATAATTTCGACGTCGACGAATCCGCGCTGGCGAGCGACGTCAACCAGATCATATTGGCGCCGCTTGCTCTCCAGGTTGGTCATGACCTGGGATTGCGTCGATTGGCGCACATAGACGACCGCCTTCCGCTTGAGGATGACGGCTGGGATCAGCTCAGCGCTTGTCATCGTCAAGCTCCTCGACGCGAATGCCCGCCGCCTGCATGAGGATCTGCGCCAGCGTCGATATGATCTTGTTCCGCTCGAGGGCGCTCAACCCTTCCAGCCTGCTGTTGGCGAATAACAGGTTCATCTGCCGGCTCGGCACCGCCGCCGGCAATCTGAGAGACTGCATTCTTCTTCTCCCGAACGATCCCAACATCGCTTCGGGAGTGTGTGGGGTTGGAAACGCCCATCAACAGGCGCCTTAGCTCGATGAGCGCTGCCAGATCAACCCGCGGCGGGCCGACTGTCATGACGGCACAAATCACCGGATCGAGCATCCAGCCGGCGATCGATACAACGATGCCGGGCGGTCCCTGCACCTTCAAGAACTGCCCGGTCGCTCGCTGCTCCACGCGGCGCACCAGAACCTTCTCGCCGAAATAGGGGTGATACCGGTAGTGAACTTCCAACTCCGTAAGCGTCAGCTGATGAGCGTCTTGGTTGCGGCTCGTTGAGCGAGATTCTGCCGTCTTGGTTTGGGCGGTGGGCGATGGATGACGGGACGCTGATTGCTGAGGAGGACCTCGGGAGTACTCGTATGAGGGCCCGGGAGGTTCGGGGCGAGGTTTTGGCTGGACCGGAGCGTCGTCGGCGGTGGAGCGTCGAGGAGAAGCTGCGGATATTGGCGCAGAGCGTAGCGGCGGGTTCGTCGGCTTCGCTGACCTGCCGGTTGCACGGGATCAGCAGCGGCCAGCTTTACACCTGGCGGCGGCAGTTCCGCACTGGCGAGTTGACGGGGTTCGCGCCGGTGTTGGTGGCACCACCGGTTGGTGAGTTGTCGGCCGCGACGGCGCCGATTGACCCGGTGCGGCCGGGTGGCGATGCCAACCGGCCGGCGGACGGCTTGATCGAGGTGGAGGTACCGTCCGGGGTCAAGCTGCGGATCGCCGGTGCGGTCGACGCGGCGCTGTTGCGGCAGGTGTTGTCGGCGCTGTCGTGATCGGCGTTCCGGGCAATGTGCGCGTCTATCTGGCGTGCGGCGCCACCGATATGCGCAAGGGCTTTGACGGTTTGGCTGCTCGGGTGCAGACGGTGCTCCGGCTCGACCCGCATGGCGGCGCGCTGTTTGTCTTTCGCGGCCGGCGTGGCGACCTGTTGAAGGTGCTGTGGTGGGATGGCCAGGGTCTATGCCTGTTCGCCAAACGGTTGGAACGCGGCCGGTTCCTGTGGCCGCAGGCGAAGGACGGCTCGGTAGTGCTGACGCCGGCGCAGCTGTCGATGCTGCTGGAGGGGATCGATTGGCGGGCGCCGCGCAGAACTTGGGCACCGGAAGCGGCCGGCTGAGCGGCGCGGCATAGTGACTCGGGGCCGGTACGGGGACCGCCTAGCGTAGTGGATCGGGGTAAACTCGCGGTTGATGCCGGACGCGATGGACCCCGTTCAAGAGATCGCCGAGCTTCGCGCCTTGTTGGCCGAGCGCGAGGCCGAGCTGGCGGTGGCACGGGCCGAGCTGACCGGCGCCCGGCTGCGGATCGAACAGTACAAGGCCCAGCTGGCGGTGCTGCG
>DASZZA010000789.1:0-3842 GCA_035545135.1 Lacipirellulaceae bacterium
AACACAGCCGGTGAAGAGAAAAGCGAACATCAAACTCCAAGCCGATTTCATCACGTTTCGTAACCTCAATGCCTCGCCAGCAATCGTGTCTTCGCGAACTCGTAACGGTCGAGTTGCACAGAATACCGCAGGAACTCGAGAGCAAGCCTACTTCGACGATGGATTCCAAACGCTGACTTTGTCTGCGGTCGGGAAAGCGGCCGGGATCGGAATCGTCACTTGGCCAGTGGCGGCCCATTCGGCGCCGCGGTCGAGCGTGGTGACGAATCCGACGTCTTTCATCGACTCGACGTCATGGCCCATGGTGGTATGGAATACACGGCCCTTGCCATAGCGGATGGTCATGAGAATCGGCTCGTCTTGGTGGCTGGTGTCCGACTTGGCCGTGGCCAGGACGGTGACGTTTTGGGCTGGACCAGCGAGCATCGAGTAAAGTTCATCCCGAGCATGCAGCCACACCTGCGGTAGGTCCCTGGTGATGGGATGTTCGGAGTTCCGCATATCAACCTCCCACGAAAAGTATTTGCCGTGTGTTCCTCGGCTGCCGGCGGTTCCAACCTCCAGAATCTGCTTGCCATTGCGCCACCGGATCATCGGGCCGGAATCCTGGGTGCGGTTGCCCCATCCACCAACGCCGATCATCTTGTTGAATTCCACCCAACGAGGGAAAGAGTTATCCGCGGCGTGAACGATGACGAGGCCGCCACCGTTTCTCATGTAATCCTCAAATGCCGTCCTCGTTGCCGGGGCCCAACTGTCGCCGTTATAGTTGAGAACGACGACGTCATACTTGGCGAAGGCTGGCGTGAAGCCCTCCATGTCTTGGCCTTGCGCCGGGCTGGTCGCGATATCGACGGTAAATAGCCCCGAATTCACCAGCGCGGCGCGTAAAATCGGAGTTGTGGCCCGCCAATTGTGATTGTTCTGGCCATCGACGATGAGCGCCTTGAGGACTTCTGCGGCTGAGGCGAGTTGCGTGCCGAAGAGAAGCAACGCGCTGAGGGTTAGGCCGGCAAAGCGATTGCCCTTGGCGAAGGTTGTATTCACGTTCCAATTTGGGAGAACGCGGCGGATAATGTCAATGGTGCGGTCGTGCTATCCGATTTTCACCAGGGTAATATTGACTCTGAATTCTACCCGGGTATAATTATTTCCATGCAACGAAGCCCGAAGACCTGTGTCGCGTTCCTTGGAACCCGACGAATCGCATCCGGCAACCTATCGGAGGTGGCGGTGAGGGCAAAGAAAGCCCTGGAGAAAGCAGAGCCTGCGGATCAATTGCTGATCTTCGATGATCTGACCGCTAAACCCATCGAAGTCGATCTGCGCGGTTCAACAGAAGATGTGGTTGCGAGGGTTGAGAGGGCGCAGCGCCTTGCGCAGACGGAAACGGTCGAGAAAGAGAGGCAGGGGCCAGGGAGACCGAAACTTGGCGTCATAGGCCGTGAGGTGACGTTGCTGCCTCGCCATTGGGAGTGGCTTGACAGTCAACCAGGTGGAGCCTCTGTGACACTGCGCAAGCTCGTTGAGGAAGCCAAACGCGCCAACGCCGGCAAAGATCGATTTCGGACTGCGCAGGAGGCAACGTATCGATTCATGAGGGACATGGCTGGAGACTGGCCAGGCTACGAAGAGGCGAACCGAGTCATGTTTTCATCGCAGAAAGGTCGCCTCAGACAGTTCCAAGCTCTGGTGGAAGGCTGGCCTAAGGATGTTCGCGCTCATATTCTCACGCTCTTCAAACGGACTCTTGAACTGGAGAAGGGTCAATCGAAGGCTGAGCAGAAGGAACCGAAGTGACGGCGCTCTGACACCGTGTGGACGCTCACGAGCGGGGCTGCCGCTGCTGAGCTGGGAGAAACGCTCGGATTGGATGCGAATCCCGCCGTCGCCGGGGGCACATGGTGAGGTCGGCCTTTTCTTGGCTTTGACTCGAGATTCAGCACCGTGAACTCTTTCCGTCTCTATTATCCGAACCTCTCTCACGTCTCCGACTTCTCGATCTGTGTTAGCCCTCTTCACCGATAAGCGGGAGAATCAACGCAACCACATCATCGATAACTCCGCCCGTGGCCCTCGCGGCGAACTCTGCCCTTCGCTCTTTCCAGTCCAGACTTTTGATCTGATCGGCCAGAATGACGCCGCTCACCGGCAGGCCTGTCGGTAGCTCAACCTCGAAAGAATACCCTTTGATCCGGGAAGTTACTGCGGCGACCCGAAATTCCGGAGCACGCGCGGCCCGCGGCGAATGGCTGTTCTTTGTGGATGCCGATACGAGAATCCACGCTGGCGCCGTCGCTTCGGCCCTTCGCCACATGAAAAAAGGCGCCGTCGGCGGGGGTGTTCCGGCCTGGTTTGATCGGAACGAGATCGTTCCGCTTTACGGAAAGTTGCTTGGCTGGCTGTTGGCGTTCTTTAGCCCGACCGCTTACTTCCTGGTGCTCTTGTTCGTAGCGAGGCATCCAATGCCATATCGGCTACCGGAGACTCTCGTTGCGGCGCTGTTCTGTCTCATTCCTGTGGTCGCTCTTCTGACCTGTGAAGCCCTGGTGTGGTCCGCGAGAATGAGGGTGCGTTGGAAGATCGCGGCACTGGTTTTGACGCTTTCGGCGAGCGTGCTTCAAGCCGTAGTCCTCGTTGTTGTTCTCCGGATCATCCTAATCACGGCCATCGCCTATCCCTAATCATTCGGCGGAACTGCTCCTCGTTTCGTGGTTCCGCGTGCGAGGAGTGCTTCCCTTTTCCCGTCCGTTGTGGCATATTCGGCCGAGTTCGGCAGAAGGCACCAGTATCGTCGTGGACACGCGTAGCGCAAAAATCGTCGTTGCCCTCCTCCTCGGGCTCGTTCTTCTTTTGCAGAGCGTCCTTCCGAGCTACGCCAAATCCAGCGGCGGCAGGTCAAGATCGTGTTGCTGCTCGGGCTGCGACGCCAAACACTGTTCGACCCCCGCTTGTTGCGCCAAACCTGCCGGTCCTCGAGTCCCGGCGGCCCCCGCCGCTCCCTCCGCATCATTCCGAACCGAGGGCCAAGGTTTGGTCCCGACTTCTCTGACCCTTTTTCATCCTGCGGGCGCGCCAGAGGTTTCGAAGCCCCCTGCGGTGCCCCTCCGTTTCGTGAGCGCTGTGCCGCTTTTTCAACGGCACTGCACTTATCTTCTCTGAGCAACTTCGTCTCCCGCACTTAGTGTGCCCGCCTGTGTTCGCTTAAGGGCACCTCTGTCTCCGTTTCCACCCATTGCCGGTATTGAACGCTCGCATATGAGAGTTCTGATCGCGTTTTTAATCGTTGTTTCGAAATTTGCCAGCGCCGCAGACTTGCCGCCGCCCACGAACGTGAGCAACCGAGTCGCCGTGACGACCGAGTTGATTCACCGACTGGCACTCGAGGCGCGCACCAACAACCCATCCTTCCGCGCGGCGGGCTCCCGATTGAAGGCCGCGGAGTTGAACGCGGACACCGTCCGAACCTGGGAGGACCCGATGGGCCGGTTGGGAGGCGAAGGATTCACCGCGCGCGGTATGGACCCGGCCCAAATGGGTGATCTCCTTTACGGAGTCGAGGAGAAGCTCCCTCTGTGGGGCAAGCCAAGAGCGGCGCGCAAGTTCGCGGAAAAGGACGTTGCCATCCGCGAAGCGGAAGCGGACCTGCGTTTCCACGAGTTGGTTCGCGACATTACCAAGGGGTTGCTGATGGCCGCCCTAGCGGAGCGCGTCGTGGAAATCGGCGCACAGGATCTCACCTGGCTGCAGATCACCGCCAAAACGACCGAAGACCGATATCGCGCAGGTCAGGCGGCCCTGGCTGATGTTCTCCAAATCCAGAATGAGCTCGCCAAGCGGCA
>DASZZA010000790.1:0-2693 GCA_035545135.1 Lacipirellulaceae bacterium
TGCTTCCGTCGGAGTATATGCATTAGCCGAACACGCCGATACCTGGCGAAGTCCCTCATAGAATCCGTAAAACCAGATTCGATCTTTCTTGATAGGGCCGCCCAAGGCCCCGCCAAATTGATTGCGCTTCAGTGTTTCCGGCTCAGCGGAGAAAAAACTCCGTGCATCCATTGCGTCGTTTCGCAGAAACTCGAACGCCTGCCCATGAAAGCCGTTGGTTCCGCCATGAGTGGTGACATTAATCAATCCCGGATCGGGCCCTTGATCGGGAAGAAAGAAGCCCTGCTGCACCTTAAACTGGTCGATGGCGGCAATAGAAAGATTTAAAGCGCTTTCGCCGAGTCGCTGTCCACGCGTGGCAATGCCATCAATCGTATAGCCTGTCGTCGTAGGCGGGTTTCCGTTGATGACCACGGCACGATCGGGGTGCCCGATTTGCGAGGAGTAGACGTTAGATCCGCCGGTGACTGCGCTCGAACCCGAGGCGGTTAGCGCAAGTTGTAGAAAATCGCGGCCATTTAGCGGCAACTGCTGCACCTGCTGTGAATTCACCACGGTACCGATGACGTTCGACTCGGTATCGAGGGCGGTCGCCTGCTCCCCCGAGACCGATACAACCGTTGAAAGAGCACCGACTTGCATTGTCATATCGACAGTTGCGACTTGACCTACCTGTAATTGGATTCCGGTAACGCGCTTCGTCTGAAAACCGTCTTTGTGCGATTCCAGTTCGTACCGGCCGATCGGCACGTTCGGGAAAACAAACGAGCCCGTGTCATTGGTTGTGGTCTCGCGTCGAACGCCACGGGCGGTATTAATGAGCACGACGGTGGCTTGCGGCACGGCGAGGTTGCTCGCGTCGCGTACGGCACCCGTCACGGTTGCCGTGTCGGGCCCAGCCTGGGCGAGGATACGCACGCCACTGCAGAACAGAAGAAAAACGAAGAAAACTCCAAGTTTGAAACGATGTAATACGGATATTTTTCCCGACAACATAGCGAGTGAAATCAGTTTATGAATCACCACCGGCAATTGCAAATATTTTTTCGTCTTGTATTACGAGACATATACTTGATGACGTGCCGAAGATAGTTGAAAACACGCGCGGACGCAGAAGGGGCATTGAGCCCATTTTGCGAGCCGCGGAAATCCTTCGTGCATTTGGGCCGGATGGCGCCGCACTTCGCGTGCGTGATGTCGTGGATCGAACCGGATTACACAAGGCAACGGTGTCACGCCTGGTACAGAGCCTTGAAATTGCGGGCCTCATCGAGCGAGCGGCGCCGGTCGGCTTTCGTTCGCTAACAAACCTAACTCGCCGCAAAAGACTTCGTATCGGATACGCCTCCCAAAACGAACAGGCACAGTTTCCCGCTCAGATAACAGAAAGCCTGTACCGCGCGGCGCAGGTTTACGATACTGATCTCATCGTTTTCGACAATCATTTTGAAGCGAAAACCACATTGCGGAATGTCGATGCCATGGTGCGGCAAAAGGTCGACGTCGCGATCCTCTTCAGTACTATTGAATCCATTGCTGCGAAGGTGTCTACACGTTTGTCGCGCGCGCAGATTCCTCTGATTGCGATTGAAATGCCCATTCAGGGAGCACTATTCTATGGCGCGAACAATTATGCGGCTGGCCGAACGGCTGGACTGGCATTGGCAAGGTTTGCACGCCGCCATTGGAAATCAGACGTTACGCACGTGCTTTTGATTGAATTACCGGAAGCGGGCTCATTTCCTCAATTACGTTTGGACGGCGCCATGGACGGTATCAAAGAGATGATCCCTTCGCTCCAGGAGCAGCAGTTCGTTCATATCAATGGCCAGAATGATTTCGAACACTCCTATTCTTCCGTGCGGCGATGGCTCCGAAAAATCACGGTCGGTAATTGCTTGATTGCGGCGATCAATGACCCCTCGGCTCTTGGCGCAATCGCTGCATTTAGGCAGCTACAGCCAGCCGGCCAATGTGTGGCGGTGGGGCAGAATGCAACGCCCGCGGCACGCCTGGAAATGAGGAAGCGTGGTTCACCGCTAATCGGATCGGTGGCGTATCAACCGGAGCGCTATGGCGCCGAAGTGATGCGCATGGCAATCCATTTGGCGCGACAGCTACCGGTCCCACCCGCGCTCTATGCCAGGCATCGTCTCGTTAATGCCGCGAATGTGGACCGGCTTTTTCCAGAAGATCGGGAGCGGCGATAACCGTCAGAACATCGCTGCTTTATTCGTCGGCTAATGCTTCCATCGGCGAGATGCGCGCGGCGCGACTGGCCGGTAAGAGACAAGCGCCCAAGGAAACGGCTGCAACGAGGAGTGCGCCTGCGAGGAGCAGTGGCACGTTAAACTCGCGAACCTCGAACAGCACCGATCGCATCGCTTTTCCCACCAGCCATGCGCCGACAATACCGAAAGCCGTTCCGGCGACGAACATACGAACTGCGAGAAAAACAAACTGGCTACGGATGTGACTTGGCATCGCGCCTAAAGCCATGCGCACGCCGATTTCGCGGCGTCGTTGTGTGACTGCATAGGACAGTACGCCATAGGTGCCAAGCGCGGTAAGTAGAAGCGCAATCGCGGAAAACAGCCCGGCTAATAAAGCCGGGGAGCGCCTGGTGATGAGGCTGTCGGCGATACGCGAATCCATCGGTTGCACATCGGCAAGCGCGAGTTCGGGATCGATCT
>DASZZA010000791.1:0-3441 GCA_035545135.1 Lacipirellulaceae bacterium
ATCGCTATCAGTAACGCACGCGATCACAGGAATTTGCGGCCGGAGAGCGATCCTCGCAACTAAGAACTCGATCGCACGTCGAAATGGCCGTTTCTTTATGCATGCATTCGCTCGCGCACGTCGTGTGGAGCGAATATGCTCCCAGCGCCGATTGCACAAAGTTTGCTGATGACGTGGCGTGAATGGTCGCGCCGCCAATGACGGCAATTCCGCGTACGTGCTAGACGAAGACCAAAGAGACTCTACTCATCGGGCCATGCTTGCAGTGATGTCAAGCATTGCGGCCTGGTGAGACCCACGGACGGAAACCAATTAGCCGGCGAGGCGAGAATCTCATGGATCAATGGACGACATCGCAAGTCGAACTGGCAGCGATACCTCAGTCCTCAGTTGCTTCGGATGAGGAATTTGTGAATGCCGTGACACACGGGATTGGCTTGGTCTTCGCGATTGTAGGCGCGTTGGTGATGATGGCCGGCGTATCGTCACATAGCAATACAAGCCTGAGCATCGGCTGCATGTCGTATCTGTTTACGTTGGTCTCGGTGTATGCGATGAGCACATTGTCGCACAGCGCCACATCGCCGAGATGGCGGACGCTGTTCCGTCAACTGGACCAGGCGTTCATTTTTCTGCTGATCGTGGGTACGTACACACCGTTTTCCGTGGCCCATCTGCATGGTGTTTTCTGGTGGGGCTTGTTGGCGCTAATGTGGTGCGTCGCACTGGGGGGCTTTGCCTCAAAGGCGCTTTTCGCTCACCGCGTCGAAAGCAGCTCTGTCGTGCCGTACCTGATTCTGGGCTGGATATCGGTGATCGCACTACCGGCGATCTGGGGTGTGGTCCCCCCAGGCGAATTTGCCCTCATTGTCGCCGGAGGCGCTTGCTACACGATCGGTACGTTCTTTTTGGTCAACGACGAGCGCGTACGGCACTTCCATGCTGCCTGGCATCTTTGGGTGATCGCCGGCAGTGCCTGCCATTTTCTCGGCTTGCTGGTGTTCGTCGTTCAGGCTGGAGTCTGAGGTCCGTCCCTAGATTGAATTACGCACACTTTTTTGGCAGTAGCCAAATCTATTTCTTACGTTCGATAAGCGCGGCGAGAACTCGCTCGGCGGCGGCTTGGCCACTGGCGATACACTGCGGAATACCGACGCCGTGATACGCATTGCCGGCAAGAGCAAGCGCGGGGTAGCTCGCCACAAGCTCCTCAATTCGAGCGACTCGTGCCAAATGGCCGACGTGGTATTGAGGCATGGAGCGCGGCCAGCGCGCGATGTCGGAAATTATCGGCTCACCAACGATGCCAACGAGTTCCGTCAGCCCTTCCTGCGCGATGCGGATTAGGTCGGCATCGGACGCATCAAGCATTTCTGGTTGCAGTGCGCCCCCGAGGAAGACGCGAATCAACACTTCTTCCGAAGGAGCCCGGCCAGGAAATTTCAGGCTCGCAAAGCTGGCGGCAATGATACGCCGGCGTTCGATCTTCGGGACGACGAAGCCAAAACCGTCGAGTGTGTGACGGATTTGATGGCGGTGAAAGCCGAAGCTGACGACCACGCAACCAGCGAACGCGATTTTGCCTAGTTCTGCGGCAAGATCAGCATTGGTCGACATAAGCAGTTCTGCGGCAGCGTGGGCGGGCACGGCTACGATGACAGCATCGAATGGTGATTTCGGATTTCGGATTTCGGATTTCGGATTGTCCGCTAGCTCCCACCGTTCGTCGCGGCGGCTGATGCTCGTGACGGAAGCTTTGAGTTGAACGACCTCGCGCGGCAACGAATCGGACAGTTTCGTCACGAGGCTTTGCATTCCGTGCGCGGGGGCGAGAAAAAGAGCGTACCGAGCGCCGGTGGCTGTATCGGCGGCATTGGCGTCGAGCGTCTGGTTGCTGAAGATGCTGCTTTGTGTGTCGGTTTGTGGCGAGGACGCAGAACCGCGCGAGAGTGTGGCGCGGAGGAGGCTGCCGTGGGTGCGTTCAAATTCGAGAAAGCGCGGCATAGTAGCGGCCATGCTGAGCTTTTCGGGATCGGCCGTGTAGATGCCCGCGACCAGTGGCTGGACGACCCGCTCGAACACTTCCCTGCCAAGCCGACGCCGAACAAACGACGCGACGCTTTCGTCGAATGGAGTGTTCAGGCTTTGGGGTTCGCGGACCGGGACAGTCGAACAAGCGGGGCCACGCCTTACGAACGGCTCACAAAGTAGCCTGAGCTTGCCGCACAAGCTTAACAGTGGCGAGCGCAGCACCGGCCAGAGCCTTCGTGGCGACATCAAATAAAAGCCCTCTGGCACAGGAAGCAGCCGGCCACCGTGAACGACGAACGCGCGGCGGCGCGATTCGTCGGTAGGGACTAGTTCGCCCTCCATTCCCAACTGCCGGCAGAGATCGACTGCGGCCGATGGGTTCGCCAGGAAATTGTCGGCCGAGCGTTCAATGAGGAAGCCTTGGCGCTCGACCGTTTCCAGCACGCCGCCAAGTCGGCTTGACGCCTCGAAGAGCGAAACTTTGGCGTCAGGACGCAGTTCGAACAGACGATGCGCGGCGGCGAGTCCGCTGATACCACCGCCGATGATCGCAATTCGAGGGGGGGAGCCTGAAGGGTGAGTGGGGATGGAAGCCATGAAAGGAAACGCCGCGCAACGCGATCGATTGATTCCCCCTTCCTCCTTCCGACTTCCCCCTTAGGCACACGCTACCAGATATGCCGGCTGGGGTTCCAGGGCCAGTACGAGCGCGGATGGGCGCCGAATCGCCATTCGAGACCAAATGTAAGCGTCAAGTCGTGTTGCGTCGCGACTCCGCTGTTGCCCAGCGCGATCTGATCGGCGAATTCAACCCGCGCGGCAAGCCAGTGTCGGAGTGGGTACTTCAAGCCGATGCCGACGGGAAATGTCCAAAGTGCTTCGTCGCGGCGGTGTCCGCTGTCGGTGGGAAAATCGATTTGCGTGGCTCCGATGCCGCATCGCCAATAAGGACGGTACACCGCGTCGCCCCACGGATAGTACATCAGGCAGGCGGTCCACTCCATGAGGCGATCATCGCGGTCGGCGTCGGGTGCCCGTGAGTTGATCAATTCGGGCGTTGCGCGGTGAACGGCAAGTTCCGTTCCCCAGTAATAGTCCCAGTCCCAACCGCCAAAAACTCCTCCGTAAAGGTCGGTGTCGGTGGAAATGTCGCTGCTCACGTGCCGCGTGAGCCAAATCGGGCCGATGTCGCCGCCTACATAATACGGCCGGTTAAGCCAACTCGTGCCAACGAGCGGAATTCCCATGCCGATGTTGCGGCCATCTGTTGAATAGTGGTGAAGGCCGAACCACCGTAATTCCGGGAAATTGGAACCCGGTGCTTGTCGCGGATCGATCTCCGCACCAGCTTCCGTATCGTTTTCGTCTGGCGATTTGGGGTTTTCGATCGCAGATGATGGATCTGTTGGT
>DASZZA010000792.1:0-2457 GCA_035545135.1 Lacipirellulaceae bacterium
GTGGTGTTCCTGAAAATGTCGTGCGTACCGTTACGGAGAATAGTCGGACGCTCAAGTTCAACACTCAGGGCTTTGAGGAAGAATGACCAAGCCGATGCGGGCTTAGCCTCCTGATAGGCCAGATAGAAATGCGGCAGCTTCGGACGCCTTCGACGCGGCGGTGAAGATGGCTCGCTTGTCGGCCTTGAGTACCGTGAGCCATGACGCCAGGTACTGCGCATGGTCGATGCGCGGTTCGGCGGTGATCCCGATCTCGGAGGAAAGGAATGCAGCACCGAGTTCGGCCACCAGCTCTTCCATCGCATAGGCGGCATCGCCAAAGCGTTTTCCCAGCTGGCGATTGCAGCGCTGTTCGTGTGAGGTCCAGTGCGTCAGTTCGTGAAGGACCGTCGAGTAGTAGGCCTCGGCAGCGGTGCTGGTCTTAGTGCCGACGAATGCTTCGCGTGGTGGAAGCTGAATGCTATCGGTCGAAGGACGGTAGTAGGCACGCGTGCCGCCATGCGCGATGGAGGCTCCCGTCGCAGTGACAAAGGCCTCTGCTGCGGCGACGGGTTGCATCGGCGTCGGATTGGCGATGACGGGTAGCTCATAACCATCAACCTGCTCAGCCGCGAAGACCGGCGTTGCGCGGGCGAAAAGGCGCTTGCCGGATTCATCGCTGTCGCCAGCGGAATCGTCACCAACCTGGATCTCCTTGTAGAAGACGACATAGGAGGATTTCTCGCCTTTGCGGACCTGCGCGCCTGCCTGAGCCCACTGACGATAGGTGCCCCAGATGCCGGAGCTGAAGCCGCGCTGCTCGGATGCGGCCCAGAGGGCGACGATGTTCACGCCGCGATAGGCCTTCTTCGACTCAACATTCTTCGGGCTGAGGATTGCGCCGCCGGTATGCCACGGCAGCCGGAACTCGCCTGCGCCTCGCTCGATAGCGGCAACAATCTGATTGGTGATGTGCTGATGGATGTCAAAACGCTCCTTCATGGCTTTGGCCCTTTTGATCGGGCCGCGTGATTGCGGCCTCGTGGGGCGGACAGGGCCGGAAGCAAGGAGCTGGGGTTTCAAACGCCGCGCGTATGCGCGCCGCGTCGCGGGGCGGAGCTGCACAAATGCAATGCGGAAGCGAGCCGCGTTGAATGCATAGCGCTTGCGGCCAAAAGGCTACACACGTGAGGCCGTCAATGGATCGATGAAAGGCTTAGCTTCAGGGAAGCGGCTGACGCGCCCGAGGAGTCAAGCAAAGTCTTTTGGCGCGCGATGGCATGCATGACTGAGACCTGCGCCAAGCGGTCTTAGCAAAGCTCTGCAAATTCTTCGTCTGCGGATGCAAATGGGTGTCGCGCGGACGTCGTCAGGCAATCGCGGGGCTTCGCAACCCATCATCTGCACGGCATTTTCAAAGAAACGTTTAGAATTCGAAAAGCATGGCCTAGGGACTTTCTCGCAAAAGTCGCAGACTGCACTCACTCTCGTGGAGCAAGCAGGAGTCTTCGCGATGCGAAAAACAGGTTTGGTGACCTTCCTACTCGCCACGCTTACGGCCTCCACCGGGGCGCAGGCGGATCAATATGTGCATGGCTATGTCAGAAAAGACGGCACCTACGTTGCGCCCTACTACCGGACAGAACCGAACAGCACGCGCAATGACAACTATTCAACCCGGGGCAACGTGAATCCTTACACCGGGCAGCCGGGCACGAAGTGTGGCGATGAATGCCGCGATGGTGGTTCGCCATACTCCAATTCAAATTTATCTCCCTCGTCGCCGGCGGCCTCGACTTATTCATCACCTTGGGCGGGCGGCGCAAACTCCGAGCAAGATCAAGACGATCCCAACTAGATCTAGAGGGCCCCAGTTATCGTGCAGACGCCGCTTCAAGAGGTGACCTGATACCCAACTAGAGCACAACACAGGACTGGGATTGGGTGCCGCAGAGCGCAAGTCTCCGGGCGCGTTGTCGTCCTCACTATGGCGTGGTTCTTGGCCAAATCAGCGACGCTATCAACGCGGCTCGCCGTCATCCGCTGTTCATACCAGCCGTACGGAAAAACCGATGCCCATTTCGAGCGCGTAAGTTCGGCCTACCGTCCGTCTACGCCCTTGTGAGGAGGATTTGTGTCTTGGCCTTTCGGGTTCTTGTGGCTTCCGCTGCCGCCATCTCCTCCGCCGACACCCACACCGACGTGCACATTGCCCAGAATGTTGTCGAGGAAAGACCGTTTCTTCACGCACACCCCGCTTTTCAGTTCCTCGCCTTTCGGACATTTGCACACGGCCCTGGCATCGCGGGTCGTCGCGCTATCCGGACAGGCGTTGGCCTGGCAGCCCCGGCCTTCCTGTAGATTCGACCCCTGCGGGCACATGCAATGGTTGGGCGTATCTTGCGTCATGCCATCATAGCGGCACATGCATTTTCCGCCCAATGCACGTGTCGATGCCGGGTCGCAAGCGCCGTGCGG
>DASZZA010000793.1:0-4233 GCA_035545135.1 Lacipirellulaceae bacterium
TATCTGTGGACGCTGAACTTCGGTCCACAACACCCGGCCACGCACACGACGCTGCGGCTGGTGCTGAAGCTGGACGGCGAGCGCGTGGTCGACGCGGTGCCGGACATCGGCTACCTGCACTCGGGCTTCGAGAAGATCGGCGAGAGCCTGAACTACAACCAGTACGTCACGGTCACCGACCGGATGAACTACATCTCGCCGATGGCCAACAACGTGGCCTGGCACTGTGCGGTCGAAAAGCTGCTGGGGCTCGAAATTCCGCCCCGCTGCAAGTACCTCCGCACCATTCTTTGCGAGCTGGCGCGCATCAGCGATCACTTGCTGTGCAACGGGGCCGTCGGCCTCGACGTGGGTGCGTTCACGTACTTCCTGTACGCCTTCAATCGCCGCGAAGACCTGTACGACATCTTCGAAACGCTGTGCGGCGCGCGCTTCACGAACAGCTACACCCGCGTCGGCGGTGTGATGCACGATGCCACGCCGCTGTTCGTGGAGCTGGTGCGCGAGTTCGTGCGGACGTTCCCCAAAACGCTCGACGACATGGACCGGTTGCTGAACCGCAACCGCATCTTTGTCGATCGCACCAAGGGAGTGGGCATCCTCACCAAGGAGCAAGCGATCAATCGCAGTTGCTCAGGGCCGGTCGCACGCGGCAGCGGCGTGACGCGCGACTTGCGCAAAGACGAGCCTTACCTGGCGTACAGCGATCTCGATTTTCAGGTTTGTTGTGCCACGGCCGGCGATTGCTACGCCCGCTACCTGGTGCGCATGGCCGAAATGCGCGAGAGCCTGAAGATCGTCGAGCAGGCGATCGAGAACCTTCCGTCGGGTCCCGTGAATGTCGACATTGGCGAGAGGACGACGATCCCCACGAAGCGCGAAGTCTATTCGACGATCGAGGGCTGCATTTCGCACTTCGAGCTGACGATGAGCAATCGCGGCTTCGAAGTGCCTTGCGAAGAAAGCTACGGCGCGATCGAGAGTCCGAACGGCGAGCTGGGCTTTTACCTTTGCGGCGATGGCAGCGAAGTGGCGTACCGTGCCCGCTGCCGGCCCCCTTCGTTCATTCACTTCGCCGTGTTCCCGCACTTGATCCGCGGCCACACACTGTCGGACGTGGTGGCGGTGCTAGGCAGCTTGAACATCATTGCAGCGGAGCTGGATCGGTAGCCAAAAAAACCCTCTCCCTACGGGCGAGCCGGAAAAACCCTCTCCCTCCGGGAGAGGGCAGGGTGAGGGACAAGACCAAACGACGAGGATCAGCGAACAGCTTAGTAACGACACCAATAAACGGAACCACTAGACCCTCCCCCCGGCCCCTCCCTGAAAGGGAGGGGAGTTATGGGGAAAAACGAAATAGCTGCCCGACACGATGGCAACTCCCGAGCGCGTACTCACTGACGAGATGGTCGAGGCGATCAAGGCACTCTTCCCGCGTTATCCGACGCGGCAGGCCGTGACGCTGCCGGCGTTGCACATCGTCAACGAGCGGCTGCGCTACGTGCCGATCGCGGCCGTGGTCGAGATCGCCCGGCTGTTGGACCTGGCCCCGGCCGAGGTGCAGGACACGCTCAGCTTTTACGGGTTCTTCAAGCAGGACGCGCCGCACGGCCGCACCCGGGCGTGGGTGTGCCGCTCGATCAGTTGCGCGTTGCGCGGCGGCGAAGAAGTGCTCGAGCACATGTGCCACACGCTGGGAGTGAAGCCGGGCGAGACGACCAAGGACGGCCGCGTGACGCTCGAGTTTGGCGAATGCCTGGGGGCCTGCGACTTTGCCCCGTGCATGCTGGCCGGCAAGACCTTGTACAAAGACCTGACCATCGAGAAGGCGGACGCATGGATGTCGAGCCTATCGACCGCCGAGGCAGGCGGACAGGTCGAAGGTCCCGATGTGGGTGTGCGTGGGGGGCAAGAAAGATGAAGCGGTCGAGCGGATCCAGTAAATCGTCTCATCAGAAGTGGCTACCAATTCAGGCGCCGAACGGTCGCCATAAGGCGTCGTCGACGGGTTTCGGTCGCTTTCAAATCTTGCACGTCGATGCATTCGAGTGGCTCAAAAGCGCTCGTCCGAACTCCGTTGAAGCGGTTGTTACGGATCCTCCCTACGGACTGATCGAGTACACCGATTCGCAGTTGCAGAAGAGGAAGTCTGGCAGAGGCGGTGTTTGGCGGATTCCACCGTCCTTCGATGGTTGCAAGCGTTCTCCGCTACCACGCTTCACGGTTTTAGGGCCTGAAGGACATGAAAAATTAAGGACATTCTTTGCACGACTCGCCTCGGGACTGATGCGAGTCATGACGCCTGGCGCGCATCTTTTTGTCGCGACGAATCCTCTTGTCTCCTATCTTGTCTATGAGCCATTGATCGCTGCCGGATTTGAGAAGCGCGGCGAGATAATTCGTCTTGTTCAGACGCTACGAGGTGGCGACAGACCAAAGAACGGCGAGCAGGACTTCCCCATGGTTACCGTCATGCCGCGGTCGTCTTGGGAGCCATGGGGGCTATTCCGGAAGCCTTGCGAGGGCACTGTACGCGATAATTTGCGGAAATGGGGCACAGGCGGGCTTCGACGCGTCTCGGACAGGGAACCGTTTCGCGACGTAATCGACTCAAGCGTAGCCCGGAATGGCGAGCGAAAAATTGCACCGCACCCGTCCTTGAAGCCGCAGCATTTCTTGCGTCAAATTTGCCACGCCGCATTGCCGCTTGGCAAAGGCACAATTCTCGATCCGTTCATGGGCTCGGGTTCGACTGTAGCCGCCGCCGCAGCGTGCGGCCTTGAAAGCATCGGCCTGGAGATGAACGAGGAGTACTTCCGCATGGCAGCGAAGGCAATTCCTCTTCTTGCGTTGCATCCAGTACGCGACGAGGAGTGATGGATGGCACGGAGGGCATATTTTGACGCAACGGTACTGCTACCACCGGGCTTGGAAATCGCCGCGATTCAAAAGGCAATCGACTTCGTCGAAAAGGCCGCGTCGGATTTAGTTGAGATTTACCTCGAACAAGCGAACGTGTTCAGTGCGATCATTGGGATTTTCGGAACAAGGGCGTTGGATTCCGTAAGCAATTACGAGAAGAACAAAAACCTTCACACCGCCCAACAGCGGTTTCCGGATTTGAAGCGTCGTGGCTCGCCGGCAATCCCCTCTGCAAAGGAATCGTTAGAGAGCAAAGGCAGCAAACGACCCTGGGCCATTCAATCCCATTACGACCATCCAGGATGGTACATCGTTTGGCGATATCTCGTCGACACGACGGAGTCGATCGAGCCTGGTCGCTCGGTTGTCATTTGGCGCGTCGATATTGTGTTCCTTGAAAAATCTGATTGGAAATACGAGAAGAGCACGGCTGGCGCGCAGGGCGGTGGCCGTACTCACACCTTTGGTGTCATGAACGCGGCCAAGAAACTAGCTGGTAAGGCGGTATACTGCCGTCCGGATGTCCGTATCAGAGACGGAAAGCCTGTCCCCAAAAACGGTAGTCACGAGTAATGACCGTGCCGAAATTCGAACCAGTTCTGCTCGCCAACATCGACAAGCCGGACAGCTACACGCGCGCTGTCTACGAGGCGAACGGCGGCTACAAGGCGCTACGCAAAGTACTGGCCGAAATGCAGCCTCCCGCGCTCGTCGAGCTGGTAAAGAACAGCAATTTGCGCGGCCGCGGCGGCGCCGGCTTTCCGACGGGCCTGAAATGGACCTTCCTGCCGAAGGACCATCCCGGCCCAATCTACATGTGCATTAACGCCGACGAGAGCGAGCCGGGCACGTTCAACAATCGCATTCTCATGGAGGAAGATCCTCACCAGGTGATCGAGGGGATCATCCTCAGCTGCTATGCCACCAAGGCCCAAACCGCGTACTTGTATCTGCGGTACGAATATCCGCTCTGCCTGGAACGCCTGCAGGACGCGATCGACGAATGCTATGCGGCGGGCTACCTGGGCAAGAACATCCTCGGCAGCGAATTCTCGCTCGATATCTTTTTGCACCGCGGCGCCGCCGCTTACATCTGCGGCGAAGAAACCGGCCTGATCGAAAGTCTGGAAGGCAAGCGTGCCTGGCCGCGCATCAAGCCGCCGTTTCCGGCCGTGGAAGGTGTCTTTCGCAAGCCGACGGTCGTCAACAACATCGAAACGGTGGCCTGCGTGACGCACATCGCCACCCGGGGCGTCGACTGGTTCAAGTCGATCGGCGTCCCTTCCGATCCCAACAATCCACGCGATCCGG
>DASZZA010000794.1:0-5148 GCA_035545135.1 Lacipirellulaceae bacterium
CGCTTGGAACGAGCTTGGCGGTTCCGCAACCGGTGACGGTTTGAGCAATTCGACGGGTACAAATCGCACTCCGACGGCTGCCTACTTTGGCGGCGATGTTTACCTTGCATGGCAGGGTGACAACCAAATTCGGCCAGAGATTTTCGCTAAGCGATTCGTCGCCGGCGCGTGGCAAAGCATTGGCGACCTCCAATTCGGTGTTTCGGCGACACAAGGCAGCGCATCGCAACCACACCTGGCCTCCGGCGGCGGCCAGTTGAGCCTTGTCTGGGCGGATGATGCAATCGCGAACCGCACGGGCACAAATGTCGGTATTTTTGCGACTCGCTGGAACGGGACGACGTTTGCGCCGGAATTTCCACAGGACGCGGTCACGCCGGGCCTGGCGCCGACAACTGTTGTCGATTCGCTTGGCCTCACGGTCGATCCCAACGGCAAGCCGTACGTCAGCTGGAGCGCGCCAGGACAACATACGTCGCAAGTTTTCGCCCTCGGCAATAATTTCACCGGCAGCGGCCGCGTGTTCAATGCCTCGGCCGCCACGAGTGTCCAGTCAATCCTCGACTCACAGGACCTCGGGCCGGGCGACATCATTCAACTCTCGGCCGAAAGCTTGGCCGGGTTTACGCTCGGCACAGATGATTCCGGCGTCACGATTCTCGGGCAACCCGGAACACTATTCACCTCGCCGATTTTCGTGCTGAACGCGTCTGATGTAACACTTCAGGGAATTACTTCCAACAGCGCGGTCACCATTGCCGGCGGAGCGCGCAACGCGTTAGTCCATAGCTCGGTGGGCGCCGTGACGTTTGCCGGCACCACCGATTCGCAGCTCATCGGTAACCTGATCCAGGGCACGGGAATCGATGTACAAGGAACGACTCGCGCGACGATCCAACGGAACTCGATTGTCTCGACCGCCGACGGCATATCCCTCCGGGATACAACGTCGAGTGACATCATCGTCCGGCAGAACCAAATCGTCGCGAGCGGTGTTGGCGTTAACATTTCATTCACAGCCAACGGAAGCATCATCGACAACGACATTGAGGGCTCGACAAGCGGCATCGATATTGAAGCCCCGTTCGTGGGTCGAATCGACTCCAACGACATTCACGGCGCCGCGATCGGCGTCATCTATGCCGCGGCGGCCAGTTTGAGCGGCAATCGCATCCACGACAATTCGGACGGCGTTCATGCTGACATGGTGACGACAATCGACGGCTTTGGTTTCGTCGCTCCACCCACGGGCACGCTCGTACCCAACGAGATTTATTCCAATCATGTTGGCGTCGTGCTGACGGGCGTGATGCAATGGCAACACGTACACGACAACCAGATCGGCGTCCAAGGATCGGGCACTCTCGTCGCCTCCGACTTTGACCATGCCAACGTGATTGAAGCCAACGGCATCGGCGTCGATATTGCCGGCTCCATTCAGTTCAACCGGATCGGCTTGAACGCCACGGGTATCGCAACTCGCAGTGGGCAACTCATTGCTCACAACGAAATTTATCGCAATACAACGGTCGGAATCCAAGTGACTGCCGAAACCGACGTTCGCATCGTCTCGAACACGCTGTACACGCCGACCGGTGATTTGATTCGCATCGAAGGCGGATCGAAAGAAGTTCAGATCACCGACAACATTGCGTGGGATGATGCCGGCTTCGATATCTATGTTTCCGATAGTAGCCAAAGCGGCTACTGGAGCGACTACAACCTGCTGCACGCCAGTGGCGCCGGCAAGCTCGTGCATTGGAGCGGTTACGACTTCAGCGACATTCTCGATTGGCAGGCCGACGTCGCGACCTACGATTTGCACTCGCGCGGTCGCACGGAAGTGAACCCGACCTGGTCGGAGCCGCGATTCGCCGATATGGGGCTCGACGACTACCGCACCGCCGATCTCTCGGCCGGCCTCCGTTTGACGAACCCGGCGATCGATGCCGGCGACCCGCTCACCGATTTGGCCCTCAGTTTGGCGCCGGCAAATCTGCTTACGAATCCCAGCTTCGAAGACGGCCTCACGGGCTGGAGCGCCAACGTCGGCGCGAGCGCGACGCCTGCCTCGACGGTTTTCGACGGCACGCAAATTTTTACCGCTGGGACGGTCGTTTCCGGTTTCGTCGAGCAAACGGTTAACCTGCTGACATCGGGCTTCACGGCCAGCGATCTCGATTCCCGCAACCTCGTAGCAACGTTCGGCGGCCGCGTACGTTCTGCGCCGGAGGCGGTGCCGGACGTCGGCCATATTACGCTGAAGTTCTTCGATGGGTCGAACAATCTGATCAGCCAGACGACTGCCGATGCCAGTAACACCACGGATCGGTGGGAGCTAGTTGGGCAGCGCGTGCAGATACCGGTCGGAACGCGATTCGTAACCTTCCGCTTCGATGCCGTGCGTTCGAGCGGCTCTTCGCTCGATAGCTTCCTCGATGCCGCGTTTGTGCGCGTCAGTTCTGATCGAGTAGCCACGGATATTGGCGCCGGGGGCGACACCTATTTGGAATCACCATCGGCCGCGCAATATTCGGCGTTGCCGCCGCACATTGCGCTTCGCTATCCCGATCTGTACGTCGACTGGGAGCGAAATGTGCCGCATGCAATTCGTTGGGAATCATACGGAAATACATCGCATCAAGACGTGCGCATTGATCTCTATCAAGACGGTCCGGACGGGCCAGCGTTCGTGACGACGATCGCCGCGGCCACGCCCGACGATGGCAGCTTCGACTGGACGCCGGTCAACAGCGGAATTGACTACGGCACTAAGGGCTTGCGAATTCAGATCGAGCTCGTGGGCGACACGATCGCGGTCGATCGCAGCACGGAAACGTTCGCCATTCCCGAGAACACGACCGAGTTCTACGTCAACGACCGCGACGGCTCGGCAACCGCCGGCAATAACCGCAACACAGGGAAGGTGGCGAACGCGCCAAAACCGTTCGCCAACAACATCCTGCGCACTTACTCGGTTCAGCCGACGAACACGATCCACATCGACGCGGGCAACTACGCAATGTACAGCTCGCTCGTGATTGCGAACATCACGGGAGTCGGCGACGACGAAGGATTCGTGATGAGCGGGCCAACGGGCGCGGGCCAGTCGGCACTTCTCCATTTCGCAAATCCGACTACTACAGTCGCACCCGTTATCGAGCTCAACGATGCCGATTTCGTCAGCATGGATCACATTGCGACGGACGGCGGTACGTACGGGTTGTTGATTCACAATGGTAGTACGACTTTCGTGGGAAACTATCTGTTTGCGAGCCACGCAAGCGCAGACGGAATCAACATCGATTCGACGGTTAGCGGTTCGCAACTCGATAATATTGTGTCGTCTGCGAATGGCCGCTACGGCATCATTGCCACCGGCCCCATCGACCACATTTTCGACAGCGACGTGGGCAACAACGGCAGCATTGGTATTCGATTGAGCAGCTCCTTTAGCGTGCCGATCACAACGCGAATCGAGCACAACAATGTGCATGATAATCGTTCGGACGGCATCTCCGCGGATATCGCCGCGGCTCTGGTGATTGGTGGCAGCGATCTCACGCTCAATCGCGGCAACATCGTATCCGGCAACGCCGGCTATGGAATAATCACCAGCAACAACCCGAATGCCCTCGTGGCTGGAAACACCGTCTCTGGGCAGCACACCGTCGGGAAAGCTGGCATTTACACCGGCAGCCTCGCGACTCTGAACATCGTTTCCGACAACTACTCGGGAATCGAAGGCTTTGGCGATCGCACGTACAACCGCGTCTACAATAACTCGACCTACGGTTTGAACCTATCGGGTGGCGCCGCTACCGGCAACGTCGTGTACGGCAACAAGACTGGCATCTTCGAGAACAGCAGCAATACACTGTCGAACAATCTGGTTTACGGCAATTCGGAACAAGGCATCGTGCTTCGCAACGGCGGGACGCTCGTTAACAACACTGTCTATCAAACAAGCAAGGGTGATGTTGATGCGGCAGCAGTCAACCTGCAGCCTGGCGCCTCGAATCTGGTTCTTCGCAACAATATTCTGTGGGCCACGATTGGGTACGACGTTTTAGTTCCCGCCAATAGTCAAAACGGTTTCCAGAGCGACTACAATTTGCTTTATGCAACCGGCGCAGGAAATGTTGGTTTGTGGCAGAACCTCGCGCGTACCACGCTCACGGACTGGCAAAGCGCAACGTTTGCAGACCAAAACAGCCTTTCGCAGAATCCGGCTTTCGTTAACTTCACCGAGTTTCACGAGCAAAGCCAGTACGGCAGCTATCACGGCGGATCGCTTGCACCAACTCTGAACGGCACGACCGGTCTGCCGCAACTCGCGCCCGGCACTTTAACGATTGACGCTGCCCAATCACCGGCCATTGATCGTGGCAATCCGACGGATGCCTTTGCGAACGAGCCGGCAGCGAACGGCGGTTTCATAAACCTCGGCGCGTACGGGAATACGACCCAGGCTTCGCTGAGCCCCGCGCAGTACGTACTGGTAACAGGACCTGACGGCGGCGAAACCTGGCCGGCCGATCAGAGTTTCGCCATTCGTTGGCGGAGCCACGATTTTACGGGCAATGTAAAGATTGAACTGCTGGATTCGACAGGGGCTGTCTCGACGGTCATTGTGGCAAGCACCGCGAATACTGGCAGCTACACATGGAGCATTCCGGCTGCGTTCACTCCCGGCGATTATCGAATCCGCGTTACGCGACTCGATGCGGGATCGACAACTGATACTAGCAATGGACTGTTCTCGATTCCAGCGCCGATACATCTATACTACGTGAACGACGGCACGGTTTCCGTGGGCGACTGGACCACCGCGCCCGGCAACGACGCCAATGACGGCCTCTCGCCGGCAACGCCGAAGGCCTCGATCCAAGCGTTGCTAAATGCCTATGATTTGGGACCCGGCGATACGATCCGCGTGGATGCAGGAACGTATAATGTCACGGCGAACATTCTAATCGCCGCCGACGACTCCGGCGTCACGATCGAAGGTTTCCATACCGGGCCGCTCAACAGTCAATCGCTGACATCGGCCGACGATCACACACTGAGCGCCGTTCTCAGTCGCGGCAACACGGCCGGCGGCAGCTACATCTTCCAATTCGTCGGGGCGGATGATGTCACCATTTC
>DASZZA010000795.1:0-3678 GCA_035545135.1 Lacipirellulaceae bacterium
CCCACCATTTCGCGAATAAGGTGGGCAGTGCCGGCCCTACTTTGCATCCAGCATGACTACGCCTCGGGAAGCAGACGTTACCCGATCGGTGCTGCGGCGGCGGTGCTTGCTCGAAAGCTCTGCTTTGACGCAATCTATCAGGAAGCGCGCCGGAATTTGCGTCGTCGGATTTTCGATTGCCGACAAGCTGTCTAAGGCCTCGTTTAACTGGCCGCGTTCGAAGTTTCGTAGTGCATCGTGGTAGGCCTGCCATGTGGCCGTCAAACGGTCATCGGAATTTGGTTGACACACATTGAAGAGCTCGATCGGGCGACTGAAGCCTGATAGCTTCACCCGACAAACGCGATGCGCGGCAAAGCGATTCGAGAGTCGTTGTGCCGTAGCCTCTGATGCCAGCAGCGGCAGGCCGAGTTGTTTCGTTGCCGCCTCGATGCGGCTCGTGAGATTGACGTTCGTGCCGCGCGGCCCATACTTGGCTCGTCGGCGGCTGCCGGTGTTGCCGACGTGTGCGACACCTGTGTGAATGCCAATGCCAAGCTGCAGCTCTCGATGAGTTACGTTCATCCAATCGTCCGAAATTCCGGGAAGCGTTTGGAGCATGCGAAGGGCGGCGCGGCAGGCAAGTTCGGCGTGATCGGTCTGGTCGGCTGGAGCGTTCCACATGGCGGCCAGTCCATCACCATAAAAGTCGATGATGAGACCATCGTGGTCGATCACTGCGGCTGAGAGGCACTCCACCACTTGATTCATCAACTCGAACGACTCATCCGCCTGGAGCGCTGTGGAAAGCTCGGTGGAATTCCGCAAGTCGGTAAAAAGGAGCGTGACTTCGCGCTGCTCCGTGCGGGTTTTGCGCAGTAATTGAGTAGGCGACGCGGCCACCGCCTGCTCCAACAACACCCGGCGACGATTGGTTTCCGCGTCTCGTTCGATGCGAGCAATTCCTTCACTTACCGCGCCGGCCAAAAGCTCGACCATGTGGGCTTCCAGGTAGCGGATTGTGCGGCGTGCGTTGCCGGCGCGGACGGAACGATATCCGTAGAGCGCGCCGACCAATTCGCCGCTCGCGTTCCGTAACGGTGAAAGGACGACGGCGGGCTCGTCGCCCAGGGTAGTAGCATCACCATCGCCGCCGTGGAACAGCGTTTCCGTGGTAGTGGTCAGGTCGTCCAGGGCTGCTGCATCGCAATGAATGCCTAGTTCGGGGTGAGGCAAATAGCTGGCTGCGATCTCCCACTGCTGGTCGCGATGGCGAAATACTATGCCGCCGTTCAAACCGATTGCTTCGACCGCGCACCGCGCGGCCTGGACATACAACTCCTGCAAACTGGTCGCCCAGTGATTTAGAGAACTCAGCGCGGCAAACCAGCGCGATAATGTGGCCGGCGACGGACCGGCGACGGACGATTTATCGTTTGTCGAAGGATATTTTTCCTTCCGTAGTCTTTGCAGCGTGCGACGCGAAGCATTACAGTCGGCGCTCGAGATTTCGAACCGCGTATCGCCGATGGTAAAGCTCACAGGGAGCGGCAATCGGCAGTTGCCCGTCAGACCGCAGTGTCGGCCACAATCGCTCTCTGCTTCGCATCCAGCCATGGCGAGCGATACGCCATCGGATTGATGCACTATTTCGACGAGCGCGTCGGCGAGCTTGCTGCCACGCTCGACCGGTGTCCAAATTGCCGAATCACGATCCGCGCGGGCGAGAACGATCGCCCCATCTTCGCGGCGAAACTGTTTGTGTTGACGCGGGTTGTGAAGGGCGACCTCAAGCATAACTGTCGGCTCGATTCGCGAAGAGCACACAGACGCTATCTCTATACAAGAGAGTAGGTTGTGGCGGTTGCGATTCATGGCTGGGCCGGTTGGCCGGAATTCGACGAATGACTGGGCTGCCCGCGCTGCCGGCCTAACCGGCACCATCGGTCGGATGGGCGTTACGGCCCGATTTAGGGTGAAATTCGCACCACAATTGGGTCCAGCGGAATCGCCCGTGCTAGCTGCACTGTTATGGACATCCGTCCGTGTTTCCGGAATAATCCCGCCCCCGATAGTCGCCAGATCGCACCCGCTTTTCTGCGTGCCAGCATGGATGGTATTGCGCAAACGATTGGACTTGCATTTGGCTGGCTGCTCGTGTGCTGGGTGTGTCTCGAAGGATTTGTGTTTTCCGTGGGCAAGCTAATCGCAAGGTCGCGCCGAGAACGCGAATACGAGCGTGAGCGTGCGGAGTTTTGCCGCAAGATTGAGGCGACAGCGCGGGCGGCGCGGGCTTGGCACGCAATTCCCGATTGGAATGGCTGGCGGCCATTTCGCGTGGCCGCGGTTATCGATGAAGCCCATGATGTGAAGTCGTTCTATTTCACACCGGTGGACGGAAAGCCGCTATCGCCGTTTGCGCCCGGTCAGTATCTCACCTTCCAGCTGGGCCAAGGCGACGGACAACGGCGCCTCGTGCGATGTTATTCGCTGTCGGATAGGCCGCGGCAAGATTACTACCGGGTAACGATCAAGCGGATTGGTCCGCCGCCCGATCACCCGGATGCGCCGGCCGGTCGCGGCAGCAGTTTCTTTCACGAATCGGTGCATGTGGGCGATACGATCGAAGTGCGAGCACCCGCCGGCACGTTCTTGATTGATCCGCAGGCCGACGAGCCGGTCGTGCTATTGGGTGCAGGCATCGGTGTAACACCGCTTGTCAGTATGCTTGAGGCGATTGCACACGTGGATCGCCCACGCGACGTAATCGCATTGTTTGGCTTCCGCAGCGGCGCGGATCATCCGTTCAAAGACAGGCTCACGTCGTTGGTCGAAAAGCATCCGAATATTCGACTCCACGTGAGCTACTCCATGCCGCGCGACACTGACGTGCTGTACCGCGACTACAACCACCGCGGCCGGGTCACGATCGAGCGGGTGCAACAAGTGCTGCCGTCGAACAACTATCAGTTTTACGTGTGCGGTCCGGGAGCGTTGATGGAATCGCTCGTCCCGGCGCTGTGGGAATGGGGTGTGCCGGAGTCGCACGTTCATTTCGAAGCCTTTGGGCCGGCGAGCGTGAAACGCGTTGGCAGTTGCACTGGCGGTATGGAGTCGATCACGTGCGACGTCCGATTCGAACGGAGCAATTGCACAATCGTGTGGGACGGCTCTTTCGCGTCGCTGCTGGAGTTCGGCGAAGCGGCGGGTGTCAAGATGCCATCTGGGTGCCGTGCGGGTAGCTGCGGCGAGTGCATGGTTTCGGTGCGAAGCGGCCGAGTTGTGCAGGCCAAGTCACCGGGAATTCCCGTACCAATTGGACAGTGCCTGGCCTGCATCAGCACGCCAGCCGAATCGCTTGTATTGGATGCATAAGTGGTATTTGTCTTCACGCAAAGGTGCCAAGAGCTTCTAACAAAATGGCTTCGGAGAGGGGGGCAGTCCCATTTTGCTCCGAAGACTCCGCAAAATTGGGACAGTCCCCGGCCATTTTGTTAGAAGCTCGAAGCCGCAAAGGGATCGCACGGATGCGATATTCGAGTTTGCAGCGACGTCGATACCTGGTCCAACAGATTCTTGGCGTCGTTGCGCCTTTGCGTGAGACGTGCTTGAGCTTGCTCGCGGGCTTAATTCTCGTGCTCGTTCACGATTTGCCTATGAACGGCAAGGAAGTCGCGTTCGGTCCGCCTGTGCGTGACC
>DASZZA010000796.1:0-3069 GCA_035545135.1 Lacipirellulaceae bacterium
CTAGCCCCGCGAATATGCCAAACAGGAGAAGAAGAAAGCGCTGCCGTGCCAACGATTGGCTGACGAGTTCCTCCATTGTGCGAGTTTCATACAGAACTTGATCGCGCGTGGAGCGGTTTACAGCCTGGCGCAATGGTTTGAGGAGCGCTTGCGGCTCAGTTTTGGTTCGGACGGTAATCGACATAAGTTCGGACCAGCGGCGCACCAACTGGTCGGGCACTTGGCTGAACGGATAGTAGAGTTGCGCTCGTACCCGTGAATTGTCATCTCCGGCGAGTCCCCACTGGCGCACATGCCCGACCACACCAACCACCGTGACTGGATCGTGGGCAATGCCGATCCAAAGCTGTTTGCCGATCGGATCCTCGCCGGGAAAGGCCTGCTTCGCCATCACATCATCAACCACTGCGACAGATTGAGAATAGATTTGGTCCCGATCGCTCAGAAATCGGCCTCGAATCAGTGGGATGCCCATGGTTTTCAGGTAATCCGGTGTTGTACAGTTCGCTAACACCATAGGCTGCTGATTTTCGGGTACTGCAGCCGCGCTCGTTGTGTATCCGATCGGGTTGCTGCCCTCGCGCATCGGAACAGTGTCGATCATTGCGACGGAATCGACGCCAGGCACACGTCGCGCACGATCGAGAATGTCTTTCCAGTTGGCCCGCGTTTGTGCTGGATTGGTGAGGGTCGCAGGGGACAGCGCCACACGGGCAGTCATCAGGTTTTTAACGTTCAGACCGGGATTCAGCGATGCTAAATGCAGCAGCGATTGTCCGAGCATTGCGGCCGAAGCCAGCAATACGACGGCGAGCGCGACTTCAACCGTAACGAACGCAGCATATAAATGACGAGTACCTCCAACGATCGTCCGTGCCCCCGCACGCAGCGTCCGGTCAACCTCCGACAAACGGGTCCGCAGAGCTGGAGCGAGTCCACAGACCAGACCACTCAATAGTGAAATGCCGGTTGCGAAGAGCAGCACGTGCTCATCGAGCCGAATATCATAGGCTCGCGGCAATTCGCCCGGCCAAAGCGCGACCAGCGCTTGAACGACGGCAATCGCGAAAAGAACCCCTAGACACCCTCCGCCGAGGCCCAACACCGCGCTTTCGGTTAAATATTGTCGAACCAAACGCCCACGGCTGGCTCCTAGCGCAGCCCGGAGCGCCAGTTCGCGCTGGCGTGAAACCGCGCGCGCCAGCAGGAGGCTGGCGATATTGGCACACGCGATCAACAACACGAGGCTCACCGCTCCCAATAACAACCAAAGCGTCGATGGCGCGTCTCCTACATCAGCATGAAGGGTCTCAGCAACAAATGTTCGGCCGTGATTCGATTTGGGATACGCGGCTTCCAATTGGCGGCCTACAACGGCCAGCTCGGCGTTTGCGCGCGCGACCGTCGCGCCAGGTATAAGCCGGCCCCAAGCGACGGTTCCATGTCTCTCCCGTTTCCATTGCATGGGTGCGGCATCTTGTCCGATCGGTGTGAACAAGTCCACTTCGTCGCCGTCGATCCTAAAACCGGCTGGCGTTATACCAATCACCGTTCGAGGATGGCCATCGTAAACCACCTTCATGCCGATTGCTTGCGGGTTACCGCCAAAACGCTGCTGCCAAAAGTGATAGCCGATGATGGCAACAGGCGATCCGGCGGCACGGTCTTCGCCTGGCGAAAACGGGCGTCCTCGCAGCAGGTGGATGCCGAGAACGGAAAACAGGTTCGAGGAAATCTCCAGGCCATTCACATAGGCGGCGTCATCGGGAGCGCTGACTATGGCGCCTCCCGCATTGTGCATAGCCGCCAATTCCAGAGAATGCACGCGGCGCTTACAGTCGAGATAGTTCGGATAGCTGAGTGCCCAAATGTCGCCCCACGCTGTCTCCCATGTCGTCTTTTCTTGCAGGTTTACCAGGCGCTCCGGATGGGAATAGGCAAGCGGTTTGAGCAGTACACCGTTCGGAATGGTAAAAATGCCGGTCGTTGCGCCGATGCCAAGCGCCAGCGTCACGAGACAGACCAAGGTGAATGAGGGAACTTTTCTCAAGCTTCGAAATGCGTAGCGGAGATCTGAAAGGAGATCTTCCAGCCATCGCGTCCCACGCGCATCGCGGCACGCTTCCTTAACCTGTTCCATCCCACCAAACTCGTAGCGTACGCGGCGGCGCGATTCCTCTTCACTGAGCCCAGTGTCTTGAAACGCGGAGACTCTTTCGGCGATGTGGAACTCGAGTTCGCGAGCGAGATCTCGCTCCAGCCTGTTTCGCCGCGACAAGCATGACCACCACGTCATCACGCGCCTTCCTCGGCCAACCCCAGAATTAAGCCCACCGCTTCGGCCAATCGCCGCCAGCTCGCCGCCTGGGATTCCAAATGGGCTCGCCCCTTTTTGGTGAGGCGGTAAAACTTGGCATCCCGTCCGGTCTCCGTTTCCTCCCAGCCGGATTTGACCAGGCCCCGATTTTCCAAACGATGCAGCGCCGGATACAAGGAGCCGCCCGGCACCTGAACAATGTCGCGCGAAATCTGTTGCAGGCGTTGGGCAATGGCGTAGCCATGCGCCGGCCGCACGGCGACGATCTTCAAGATGAGGAGGTCCAGCGTACCTTGGGGGAGATCGGATTTCGGCGACGGATCTGACATAGCTTTCACTTCTATCTATTTGTACAGCCATCATAGGTAGAAGCGCAAGCTATTTTATTTATGTGCGGATTTCAAGGCGGCGGCCATTTCGAGTATTGAGTTACATTACGCGGACGGATGTGGCACACTGGAGCCAACCTGGTGAAACCTATGAATTTGCTTGTACGCGTAGGCGCAATATGCGCGCTTTCCTGCTCCTTAGTATTTGCGGCCAATTCCGCCGCAACCATTGGCCAGATCCATGACCGTGAGTTATCGATTCTGGAACACGAACTGATTCCGCTGGCTGAAGCAATGCCTGCGGACAAATACGACTTCGCTCCGACACAAGGCGCGTTCAAGGGGGTTCGAACATTCGGGCAACAGATGTCCAATGTCGCAGCCGTAATGTACAGTATTTCGGGCACGGTCCTGGGAGAAAAG
>DASZZA010000797.1:0-2349 GCA_035545135.1 Lacipirellulaceae bacterium
ATCCGAATGGCGACGGCGATCCATCGGACGGCATCGATGGCTGGCGGCTCGATGTGGCGAACGAAGTGCCGACCGGTTTCTGGCGCGATTGGCACGCGCTGGCCCGACGGATCAATCCAAATTGTTATACGGTGGCGGAGATTTGGGATGATGCACCGGGGTTCCTGGCTGCCGGCGGCTTCTCCGCAACGATGAACTATTACGCGTTTGCGTTTCCGGTCAAAGGCTTTTTGATCGACCGCACGCTCGCGCCTAGCGGTGCGGCCAAGCTGCTTGATGAGCGGCGCGATGAGTTTCCGCCGGCGACTCGGTATGCGCTGCAAAATCTAGTGGACTCGCACGATACCGACCGGCTGGCTTCGATGATCGTCAACGCGGGTCGTCGGCCTTACTCGCAGCCAAAGCGATTCGACTATGACATCGGCGATTCGCCGCGGTATGTGGCGGATTACTATGTGCAAAAGCCGAACGATCAGCAACGGCGCGTGCAGCGGTTGGTAGCTCTGCTGCAAATGACGTACGTCGGTGCGCCGATGGTATATTACGGCACCGAAGCCGGCATGTGGGGCGCGGACGATCCAAGCGATCGGCAACCGATGGTGTGGCCTGATTTGACGTACGCGCCGCAGCAGGGCGATCCGCTCAACCGCAAACGGCAGCCAGACATAGTAGCGTTCGACCAGGGTTTGTTCAATTACTATCGTGCGGCAATCGCTTTGCGGCGCGAAAATGCGGCGATGCGTCGCGGCGATATCAAGTTCGTTGCGGCGGATGATGGCGCCGGATTTCTTGGCTTCCGGCGACGCGACGCGACCGACACGCTCCTGGTGGGTCTGAACCGCGGCGACGCGCCGTACCTTTGGAAGATTCCGCTGGCCGACGGTGAGTCCCTGTCGCAGATTTTCACTGCGTCGGGAGAGGTCAACAAGTTTTCCGTCGAACAAAAGGGCGGCGAGGCGACGGTGACTGTGCCAGCAGTCGATGGAGTCGTTTTGCGCGTAACGCCGGGCAAGAGGAACTAACGTTGGAACCTGCGTGCCACTGCTTGCCGCGAACCAAGCAGCACCATTTTTGCACTGGGCACTGCTTGCAGTTTCAAGTTGGCCGATCGTTGAGCGCAGTCAGTGCCGGGTTTCGGTGGAAACGCCGGTGGGAACACGGCGACCCTTGGTACACGAGGGCTTGGTGGGCGGTGCCCACGCTGCTTCTCTTTTTGGCAGGCTGCGGTCAACGCGACACACGTACGGTCATCACGATTTGGCATCAGTCGCGACCGGCCGAATATCAGCTTCTGCGCGATGAGATCAAGCGATTCGAAGAATCGCATCCGGACATACGTGTGCGCGCACTATACAAGGAAACCGAGGAACTGCGGAGCGGCTTTCAGGCGGCGGTTTTGGCTGGCGGCGGGCCAGAGCTCATTTATGGACCATCCGATGTGCTTGGAGCGCTGCATACGATGGGAGCGATCCAGGACATGAGCCCATGGATCCCGGCCGACGGGCAGAAGGATTTTGTCGACGGGGCGCTCACGTTTCTACCGTCGCGGCAAAATGCGCAGCGGGAGGTCGAAGTTCCTGCTGAGCCGGACGGCGGCTCGGCGGGGGCCTCGCCCTCCCGAAACTATCAAGGCGGCTCGGCGAACCACCCTTCGGGCGGCGCCACCTCGCTGTCGCAAGTCCATCGCGACCTTGTGCAGGTGGCCGACCGATTTGGGAATCACCTGGCGCTGGTCTACAACCGCCGGTACATTCACGAGCCACCCAAGACGACCGACGAACTGGTCACGCTGGCGGTGAAAAACACATTGGATGAAAACGGCGACGGGCGCAAGGATCGCTACGGGTTGGTGTGGAATTTTACGGAGCCGTTCTTCGGAATTCCGTTCCTGACTGGTTATGGCGGTTGGGTCTTCGCCGCACCGAGCGCGGCCAACATATCAGATGCGTCGAGTCGCCCGATGCCGTCGCTCAACACGTCACAAGCGATCGCGGCATGGCGGTTCATGCAATCGCTTCAACAGAGTTATGGCGTAGCCCCGAAGAACTGCGATTATGAAACGGCCGACTCGCTGTTCAAATCGGGCAAAGCGGCGATGATCATCAACGGCGATTGGAGCTGGGCCGATTACCTGGCTACACCTGGGATCGACGCGGCGGTGGCCGTGCTGCCCACGGTTTCCGCCACCGGCCAGCCGATGCGGACGATGGTATCGCCGAAGGGGTATTCGCTCAACGTGAATGCGCCGCCGGCAAAGGCGGCGGTCGCAATGGAGTTTGTGCGCCACATGGTGAGCGACGACGTGCAGCGGCGAATCGTGCACGAGCTCAAGATGCTGCCAGCGCGGCG
>DASZZA010000798.1:0-4786 GCA_035545135.1 Lacipirellulaceae bacterium
GATCAACTGGTCCGTGGCTGCCTATGTTGCCCCAACCACGTGGCGGAGTGGGGTTCGCGGAACGGACACTTACGCTCACATCGTAGCGACGCTTGATTCGTATGTCGACCTAAGATGTTGTGGGAGACGCGGCCCCTCTCCCCCAAGCCCCCCTCTACCCTCTTCTCTGTTGTTCCCGTCGGATGCGAAGGCGGCAGCGCTCCGTGTTGCGCCCGCGCGGCGCGGTACAGAATGGTACAGAATTCTGTGAGACCAAAGGTCTAATCGTAGAGCGCTTCGCGCGCGACCAGCGCTCGTTTCGGGTACAGAATTCGGTACAGAATCCATTCACTTTTGATCAAATCGATGTAAAATATGGACATCGTTGGCAAGTCGAAGCCAATGGCTGCAAGACGCAAGCGCTGCAATTGCAGGACTTTATGCAACATCGCGTTGCACCCCGAAAATAAAACGGTTTGTCTTCGGAACCAGGGGTTGCAGGTTCGAGTCCTGCCGGGCGCGCTTTTCCAGCCAGGACCAGAAACGCAACAACGACTTCGACTCAGATCTCGCTGTTTCCCCCTCGTCCATTCCGAATAGCAAGACATGGCACGGCGTTCGAATGCAAATGCTCGGGTATAAAACTCACTGCATCCAATGCGCGATGCCGATCAGGCGCGACTAGTGTTCGCACCCCTTCGCAGGACTTGAGTGTATCCGACTCGCCGAAAATCTTGGCCTCATTCGTAACTCGAGGTCAACTGCCGCATAAGGTAAGCGTCGTCTTTACACGGCTACTCGCGATAAGGCACTGTACGCTAAATATTGACGCTCGCCACAATAGGTCGACTCGCAAATGATACTTCGCATATAGGTGATGAGGACGAAGCTGGCGTCGCGAGGTCACGAATTATGATTTCACGGCAGTTCACTAACGACAAAGGTTATAGCGGCTAGAAATAAGCATCCCGGCCCGACTCGTCCGATTTAGAGTTCCGAATTTGCACTCGCGATTTGGTTGGGCCCCCGATCGGTAGACTATACTTCAGCAGGCCCAAAACGTTTGCGCAATTCGTCTCGTTGTGACGGCGACGACGTGAACCTGTTGGACGGCTAGGTGGCTTGTCGCGGCGGCTGCGGCAACATGGCGTAAGCCGACGGGGCAGATTGTATGATTCTGCCGTGTCGTCTTGCTCGTTACTGGTCCACAAGGAGAAAACCCGAACGGGAACCTCCGATGTCGAATCAGACAACTCTTCCAATACACAATGCCGCACCGCGGAGCTTACTGATGAAACTCACGCACAGCAGTTTGGCAACGATAATCGGATGGGTGAGCACCTTGTTGCTCGCCGGCGGAGCGAGCACGTTGTTTCACGAGAGTATCCGTACTATGTGGATGAGCTGGGGCTGCTTCGGCCTTGCTGCCGCTGTTGGTCTCGATATCGCGGCGCGCGCACGAGAACGGAGGCGGATTGAGGAGATGAAAGTGGTCGCTAATCGGCGCCTCGATCGCAAAATGAAACATGAAGCGGACGATGCCCAGGCGAACGCCGCCATTCGAAAGGCCGTTGCGCGATAATCCCACAACGCGTAGGGAAATGCAATTTCGACGGCACGACCATAGGCAAGAACGACGCCGGTGCGGCCGAAAGGTCCGAGTTTGCCAACGGAGTCGTCGGGAGCGACGGCACGTGCACACCTGCCGGCCCAGTTACGAACCTATTGGAATCCGGATTCGACCTGTTACGCACCGAGCAATTGCCGCATCAGCGAATGGAAGTGGTTATTACAGCGGCGAACGGCGCAAGGCGGGCATTGTTGGGTGAAGTGTTGTGGTCCAATCGACAGGCTGACGGTTCGATTGTTGCGGATGGCCGCTTTCTCGATGCCGCGCCCTTCCACGGCGAGTGACACGCGTGCCGGCTTCTACGCGGGGCACCACCACGAAAAGCTCGCTTCACTCGTGCGCGACTCCCTAATAGGTGCCGATGGGTCTTGTCGTCTAGCCACCGGCAGCCATTGCGGCTACCGAGTCTGGGTCAATGCCGGGCGATAGTCGGGGTAGTTCCTTGCAGCGTCGGTAGTCATTTCGTCGTATAGAGACGCGTGATGCCCTCGTCGGCTAGCCGCGATTTCGGCATGTGCGCTATGTCACTTTGACCCAACAATCACTTCAAACATATTACGACACGAACTTACTTGTTGATTGTGATGTGTTGGCCGCGGTAGGCGAAGAGGCTACAACCCCGAAACATTTGCTGGCTGCGGCCAGCGGTCCATACCGGTAGGCAGGTCGACAAATGTGCTCGCTGCCCGACTGTAAAGTTACTTGGTAAGGAGAACTTGATGAAACTATCGCGAACGGTCGCTTACGCAGTTCACGCAATGCTTCAACTTTCGGATGCGCCAACGGGCGTAGCTATTTCACGCAGTCAATTGGCGGCCGTGGGGCGCCTGCCGGAGCGATTCTTGTTGGAGGTTCTTCACAGCTTGATCGCGCGCGGATTGCTTCGATCGACCCGGGGTGTCGACGGCGGATTTGCCCTCGCCATGCCGATCGACGAGATCAAAATGCGTGACATTTTCGAGGCATTTAATTTCCCCTCTCAGCCCTTCGTGCCAGACATCGACGGACAATCTTCGATGGTTCGGGATCAGCTATTGGCCGTGCTTAATCGCGCTTACAGCGCTGCATTGCGAGAACTTGAAAAGTTGAGCCTTGCGGAATTGCACCGCAACTGCTCGACGAAGGCAGTTGCCCGAATGGTGCTTGATCTCAATACCATCGTGCGGCCGAGCAACGATTTCGCTGCCTCGTGACATCGCAAATGTCAATCACGGTTGGCCATCAGGCGTTAGCGCGACTAAACGAGCTTTGCGGATAGTTCTCATATTAGCCCATGGAAGAGAAGGGATGAACGCTCCAATGCACCATTTGTGGGAACAGGGCGGCACTCACGAAGATTGCGAGCGTGTCTGCCGTCGCGCGGAATTCCTGGCGGTATTGGCGCAAGAACTCCGCAGTTCATTGGCTCCGATTCAGCACGCACTGGAGTTGATACGTCTTTGTCCCGCCGACCGGCTGGCGTCCGCGCGGGCGCGAGAAGTTGCCTCCGAGCAAGTGGGGTACTTGAGCCGACTCGTCAATGATCTCGTCGACGTATCTCGCCTCATCCAAGGTCGGATTCGACTACGCAAGCAAGCCGTAGAGTTGGTCGAGGTCATGGATCAGTCAGTGGAAATCGTTCGCAATCGGATCGACGATCGCTGCCAGCAGCTTTTTGTTTCCGTTCCACGTGAGCCAGCCAGGATCGAGGTCGACCCCGTTCGGCTTGTTCAGATTTTGAGCCAATTGTTGCAGAACGCCGCGAAATTCACCCCGTACGGCGGCAGCATCTGGCTCTCCGCCAGTTACGACGAAAAGGGCATCGTGCTCCGAGTTCGCGACACCGGTGTCGGCATCAGCCCCCAATTGCTGCCGCGGATCTTCGACCTATTCACCCACGGCGAGGGCGAGGCCAGCCGTTCACAAGGCGGGCTAGGCATCGGCTTAACGATTGTGCGAGCTCTTGTGGAATTACATGGCGGTTATGTCATCGGCCGGAGCGATGGTCTGGGCCGGGGAAGTGAGTTTGTCGTGCGCCTGCCGGATTGTGCCAAAGAAGTCCGATGCGACGCTAGCTGCCGCCTGAAACCGACCTAAGGCAACTTGCTTGTAAGCGTTCAACCTGCCGTGTCCGGCCAATGCGCGTCCCTCATTGATCGGACGGTGCCTATTGGTCCCCAGCATCTGGCAAAGAGGAACATAAGGTAACACTGCAGAACGATCGTGGATGGCTCCGGCACAGCAGTGTCCGACGACCTCGCGGCTCCGCTGGCAGCGAAACCGGACTGGCCGAAATTGACGCGCCAAACATCGTAATCCGCCCAGTTGTACGCGGCTCCCAAGCCTTTGCGCCATGCGACGTAATCGGCCGCGTCGACAAAGCCATCGTGGTTGAAGTCGCCGCCCGATACCGTGGTAGGAATCGTGTTCGGTACAAACATATCGGACAAATCGAGCGTCGTTGGCGATGCGGCATCTCCCAGTAGCGGTCCAACCTGGAAGATCTCTTGCATCGTTTTCAGGTCCGACGAATGGGTGTAGTTGTACGAGCTGGCATAGCCGTTTCCCTTGGCCAGCGGCGATATAATAATCTCCATGATCGTGTGATTGAAGTCGTCGGCATTCGTACCTTCGCTTTCGTCGTTCCAAATAACGATCACGCCGTTGTTCTGGTAGGCTTGCGACGCCATGATCATCGGCACGACGGCAGCTAGGAAATCGTCGCCCTGTTTGATTTTCGCACTGTCTCCCGTGAGGCCTTTGTAGCCGCCCGAAAGTGCGTTGTGCATGTCGTTTAACTGATTGGGCGTAATCCAGTTGTAGTTCGCGACGCTGTTGTTGTTCAGGTCGACCTGCAATTGTTGCAGTGGTGCATAGTATGGTGCGGCCGGGTTGGTGGGGGTCGCGTTGTTGCCGCCGTTTGTGTCGGTGAAGAAGGCCATAGGGTTGTGCTTCTCCGCATAGTTGTACTGCGTGCTTCCGTTGTATGGATTGGCGACCGTTGTGTACGTACCGGACCGGTTGTTAATCGGCGAAATCCACTGGTTCTGCGGCAGCACGTAGCCGGCGCTATCCGTGTCGATATCTTCTTGATACGACTTCCACGAATATCCGGCTCGCTGGAGGTAAGAAGACAGATGATCCGTTGTGTTTTGGTTGTTTCCGTTTGAACCGTACGGCGTGTTGTCGTTGTACACG
>DASZZA010000799.1:0-2287 GCA_035545135.1 Lacipirellulaceae bacterium
GATCAACTGGCGCGCCGGATGAGTCGATTGCGCCGCGAATTGAGCCGCCTCAGCAAGTGTCGGATTCGTTGAGCTAATTGGATTTACTAATCCCAGACCAATGGGTGCTGCCGCGCGTTCGCCGCGGCGGCTGCGTAATTGTGACTGGTAGAGACTGATCGGCCGAACGAAATCACAGCGATTGGCAAACGTGGCGTCGCCGGCGAACTGGCCCCAATCGGCGATGGCCCAGTTGTTAGCCGTCGGCGGTCGGAAGGCGCAGATCATCGCAGCTTGGCACTGCCACACTACGCAATTGGCTGCCGACCACCCGGCGCCGGGCGGCGCCATCCATCGGTTCTCCAACTCGAGAGCGGCGCCGTCGATACGCACGTTGTCGTACAGCACACCGGAGGCCCAGCTTTCGACTGGGCCACTGCTGCCGTGAGCTTCGGCAGCGCGGCAATTGACAAACGCGTTTGGTCCGGCCGCACAATGCCCAACCGCAAAGTCGTGCCGCCCGTTGGCCGAGTAGCAACGCAAAAACAACGACAATTGTCCTTGGGTAAAAAACGTGCGGCGCCGATAACCGGCCAGCTCCGAAATTGGGTCAAGCGAGATGCAGTCTTCCACCGTGACGTGTTTTGTATTCTCCCAAAGCGTGACAGCTCCACCAGCGAAGTGCCTGAATTCGACGCGAGCCACCCAGGCGTTTTGAACATCGTTCACCGTGACGCCGAACCAGGCATGATCCTCATCCTGAGGATGTCCCGTTGCATACTCCGATTCGAGACTCAGGTCTTCGATTCCCACATTGGAAATTCGTCCCGGCCAGTCGTACGCTTCGACGCTCGCCCCACCAAAACGCCTTTCGATAGCTGTGGTAATCGGCGCATCTAAAACAATGACGTTCCCCTCAATGCGAGTGATGACGCGATCCCAGCGAACGTCGCGCGTCCCTGGCTTCCACGCCACGCCGAACGCATTCATGGCGATCGCATCGATCCACTCGCGCGTGCTGGGACGGATAACGAGCACCGTATCACCGACTTTGAGATTCGCGATCGAATCGAGTCGGAGACGTCGAGCTCCGACAGGAACGTACTCATCCATCACCCGGTGCTTTGAATCGCCCGTAAAATGGCGATTGGCGGTTCCCTCAACGCGAACGAGCGGCCGTCGATCCTTTCCGGTTGCAACAAGCGCCGTTCCTCCTTTGCCGGCCCCAGAGCCACGCAGAACGATGCCGGAATGCGTAATGCGAATCTGTCCGCCAACGTCAAATCGTCCTGGCGCAAGCCACACGGATCCATGAAAACCGTGCTCATCAACCGGTACCGCTGCGAGCCGTTCGATGGCCGCCTGAATTCGCGGCCCGTCATCCCCGCCCCCCGGCGTGACAGTGATTCGGTCGGGCACATCTGGAATATCGCGGTCCGCGCCCGCATACCCACAGTTGGAAAAATCAGGAATACGATTGCCGAGTGAATCGCGCTGGTCGGTGATCGCATCTTTGGCATCCGATGCCGCAAATGCTCGCATCGCGCACGGCGGGCAACGTCCAAAAATCATGCTCAGTGTCAACAATGCAGCGGCACCGATAGTCAACCGCCCTCGTTTTGAGACATGCACGGGCAACATTTTCGTGTACTCAGTTGCAGCGAAGTTGTTGATCTTCGTTAGCATAATGTGGACACGCCGATCTTTCCACACATCGAGCACCACCACAGAAACGACTCGCGACATGTCTCGCAGTTGACATGTACACCAACGTAATCAAGGATGAACGGTCGATATTCTAAAAACACCGCTGGACTCAATCATGGGCACTGGTTGGCGTTACCTCATCGGAATTGTTTCGGTCGCGACGGGGATGCTCTGTGCGGGGCAAACGATGTCGGCTGAAGCAAATCTGTCGACTTCAAAGCAAGAGCTGGCATACACGCACGCCATTACGGCGCGGGCGGATAAGATTGTCGGCGCAATGGGTATTAGCGATCGCGGCAAAGCTGCGCGAGTCCGCGATCTGATCGTGCAGCAGTATCGGGGTTTGCGCGAAATTGACGACGCGCGAGACGCAAAGATTCAACAACCTAAAAAATCTCCGGCGGGCGATCGCGATGTTGCCCTCGCATGGATCAAGGCAAACAAAGATCAGGCCAATCTCAAGCTCAGCGCATTGCACCGGCACTTTATCGCTCGCCTCTCGGCGGAACTTACCCCCGAGGAAGTCGACCGTGTGAAGGACGGCATGACCTATGGCATCGTCCCCATCACGTTCAATCGCTATTTGGAGCTGCTGCCGTCT
>DASZZA010000800.1:0-7408 GCA_035545135.1 Lacipirellulaceae bacterium
AGCGTTGCGCATGCGATCGGTGGCCCGAAAGGTTCCGCCGGTGGGTCCGACGACCTTCTTTCCGTTAAAGGTGATCTCTCGATCGTCATAGGCGATAACGATCAGTCGCGGCGAGTTATTATCGTTCAGCCAGCGTTCGAACTTCGTCGCGTGTTTTGCCGCTTCGAAGTTGTAATTCGCGTCGAGAAAGGCGATACGGTCGATGTACGCGGGAATCTCGTCCTGTGCGTCGATCACACTGAACATAAAACCGCCGCCGCCGCTGTGGCCGGTGAGAAACACCTTTGCGTCGCGCGTGCCATATTCTTTTCGCCACGAGTCCACAAGCCGCGCAATGATCGCATTCGCATCGTTATGCGCCGCGCGAAACGCGGGCCAGCTCCGCTGCGGCGCTTCGGCGCAAATGAGCACGATGCGCTCGCTGGGCATGAGCGAGCGCAACAAGCGAATTTGCGCCGCAACGTGTTGGATGTCGTAGTGCCAATCGAGCCCTTGTTTCATCTGGCAACCGAGAGTTTGCTCGAGCGTATTGCCATTGGGAAGCGCGTAAATAATCAGACGCGTCCCGAAAGCGGGGCCTCCCTTTTCGTCGACGGGTGCGTTGACATGAATGCGTATCTTGTCGGCTAATGTGGCCGTGAAGCTCGTTTCGGCAAACTTCGTCGACCGCGTCCACGGTGGCGTGGCTTCCAAGCCGTACGTAACCGACGGCACCAATGCGACACAAAATAGCGCTGCATACGACAAATTAGACCAGGAGAACCGCATTCGCTACTGTCCAAATTCCTGTTTGTCGCATGAAACGGCCATCTACCAAGCATATCGTCTCGGCAGCGATTCGCAACAACGGTATCGAATTGCTTTCCGTTTCTCCATAGTATGCCGCACTCCACTTCGGCACGTTGATTGTCGAACGTTGGTGAAGTAGAATCCCGGACGCTGATGCAAAGAAACGTTTGGTGAAAACAACACGACGCTGCAGCACGACGAACTTGTTGGTCTATCCAATTTCCTCCGGGCTGTCTCATAACCAACGATGCGAGGAATCCCGTGTCGCCACGTTTTAATCGCCAGGCTCGCGTGCCCGGCTCGACGGTCGCGCAAGAATCTTTGAACACGAGTCGTCACGACGATCCGTGGGCAATTGCGGCCGAAGCGCTGCGTCACGCTGAAGTTCAGGCGGTTCAGTCCGAACTATCAGTGCTGGATCACAATCAACTCGACAACATGACCATGAATGAACTGTGGGCGCTTGCCAACGCGCTTGGCATTCCGAGCCGCGGCGTGGGCACCGAACGACACCAACTGGTTGCGGCGATCAAAGACCGCCAGTTTGTGCGTTAAGAGACAATCGAGGTCGTGCGCGCGGACAGCGAAACACGTCGTCGTTGAACGCATTACGCGAATCGACATGAGATAACAACGGCCGACTATGCCTAGTTCTTCATCAGTTTGCTGCTGTCGTGAATATCTAATGCACCGCGCAACTCAGGTCGCGGTATTTAGTGGATTGATCATCGGCCTTTGCTTGCCATGTAGCGCTACCGAGCCCACGACCATTCGCCTGTGGAAGAACGGCGCTCCCGGCAAACCGCCGACGAAACCAAACGATGAGCCCGTGTTGTTCTTGACGCGGCCAACCGCCAAGGCCACGAAGACGGCCGTCATCATACTTCCGGGCGGCGGTTATGGTGGGCTGGCGATCAGCTACGAAGGTCACGACGTGGCCGATTGGTTCAATTCGTTCGGCGTCACGGCGTTGGTGCTCAAATATCGGATGCACGGCACGGGTCACATGTACCCGGTGCCGATGATGGACGGCCGGCGCGCCATTCGCACGGTTCGTGCTCGCGCAGCGGAGTGGGGTATCGATCGGTCGCGGATTGGTGTGCTGGGGTTCTCGGCTGGAGGCCATTTGGCCAGCACGCTGGGAACGCATTTCGACAAAGGCGATGGTGCCAGCGATGATCCGATCGAGCGCGTAAGCTCGCGTCCGGACTTCTTGATTCTCTGTTATCCGGTGATCTCGATGGAGCTGCCGATCACGCATCGCGGCTCGCGCGAAAACCTGCTTGGCAAAGCGCCCGACCCCAAGGTGGTTCACAGTCTGTCGAACGAAACACAAGTCACGCCGCAAACGCCGCCGACGTTTATCTTCCAGACGTCGGAAGATAAGGCGGTGCCGGCTGAGAATGCCGTTTCATTTTATTTGGCCCTGCACAAGGCGGGCGTGCCGGCCGAGCTGCACGTTTTCCAGAACGGCAGACACGGCGTCGGACTGGCCCAAAATATACCGGGTACGAGCAAGTGGCCGGAACTTTGCCGCGAATGGCTCAAAGTCCGGGGATTGCTTCAACCAGCAAGCAACAAAGGCGATTAGGGTCTCAGGCAAAGGCGCCGTTGCGCCGCTGCTTAGGAGCCACGATGCCGTGATAGTTTTTCGGAATATGGGCTATGGGTAATTCCAAGATTCCGTTCCTTCACGACGGTGCCAAACGACTTGAAGCGGGAACGCGCGAACGAATTCGCGCCGAAGTGGAATGCGAATACGCGGATCGGCTTAGCGCAGCCGGATGGTTCGAGCGCATGTCGATCCATCGCCAAATGAGGGACGAAATAGACCGGCGCCTCAAACAAAAGCCCAAACGATCGCCTTGGGCGTTGTTTGTTTCGCGGAAACAGTAGGATTGCGCGGGGGTGTATTACTTTACAATCTATGCCGCGGCCAATTGGTTTGCGGTGTTCATGAACCGTTTGCGAAGGAGGCCAATCCGATGGCGACGAAGAACAATCGACGAGAATTTTTGATTGGCAGCGCGGCCTTTAGTTTCGCGGCCGCGGGTTCGACCGGCCAACGCCTATTCGCGGACGAAAAATCCGACGATCACGAAGAGGCGGAAATTTCCGCCCCGGAGGACTTGATGCGCGAGCACGGCGTGCTGAATCGGATACTGTTGGTGTATGAGGAGGCCGCCGGCCGACTCCGCCACAAGGAAGACGTGCCGGCCGAGATTTTTCAGAAGCCGGCCGAAATGGTCCGGAAGTTCGTCGAGGACTACCACGAGAAACTCGAGGAGAATTTTATCTTTCCGCAGTTTGAGAAACACAAGAAGTTGACCGACCTGGTTGCAGTCCTACGTCAACAACACAAAGCGGGACGAACGGTCACGGACAAGATCTTGCACAATACGGCGCCCGGTCAGTACGGTCGTGCTTCGGCGCGGCATGAAGTTGTTCAACTGTGCGATTCGTTCATCCGGATGTATCGGCCGCACGAGGCGCGCGAAGACACCGTGCTATTCCCCGCGCTTTACGAGATAATCTCTGCGAAAGAGGTGAAGGACCTCGGTGAACAATTCGAGGACGAAGAGCATCGCCTCTTCGGCAAGGAAGGCTTCGAGGAGAACGTGGAGAAGATCGCCGCGATTGAGAAGGAGTTGGGTATTTACAACTTGGCGCAGTTCACGCCGAAGGTATGACGGGGCACCGGCGGATGACCGACCACGGGGCACCGATTCAAGAAACGGCGGCCACCTGCGGTCGCGTTGACTTTTTGGGTTGGTTCCCTCGGTTGAAGGGGAGGGAGCCGAACCAAGCGAATTCAACCATCGCCATTTGACGGGTGACAGACGACTAGAGGCCGGTTCGCAGGCGGGTTCCGTACTGCACGCTATTGGCGATTTCCTGCGGCGAAAGATTGAGCGGAAAGTACACGCCGCCGATCTGCGCACCGTGAATCGAGCAGCCCTCCATGTCCACGTTCCGCAAATCGAGGCCGCGGAGGTCGGCGTCGCGCAAATAGGCATCGCGCAGAATCAGCTTGCTGACGTCGACGTTCCGCAGATCGACGCCGCGCAAATCGGCGCTCGATAAGTCGACCTGCTTCCGGCCCGCCGTGTGCTGCTGAAAATGTTCGAGGTCGTCCAGCCGCAAGTCGCGGTAGGCCGGGTCGTCGACGATTCTTGGTGATGCCATGTGATATCTCCCTGGACAAGCATAGTACGCAATTACCGAAGAGCATCGGCCGGCAATACGGATTTGGCGGCGAACCGCCCGATTTTTGGCCGCAGATTCGGCGGGAGCCGCTAAGTTCCTATCCGGTTACCCTCTCGCTCTGGGAGAGGGTTCTCGGATAGGCGTTAAGTTGAATGCTCAAGTTTACGCGAATATGTGTATATTTGGCGTATGAGTGGTCCGCTAGGAAGGGGTGACGACGAGAGAATGACTTTCGCAAGGTCGCGGCTGCTAGGCATTGTCGCCATCAATACCGTCGTAATGCTGACCCTCGGGTGGACGGTAGACCGGCTCCGAGGCGCGCCGTTTCGACTTGACCAATTCATGGTCTCTTTCCTGCTCATGATGATTGGGATGTCGATCGGAATTCACCTGGCTATTCTTCGCGCAAAAGGCAGGTCGTCGCGCCAATTCAGTCTTATGACGCTGTTTATAGCGATCACGGGCGCCAGCTTGCTGTTTGGCGCCATGAGTTGGTCGCGTCAACGTGATATGGAAATGTTCGCCACTCGTCGGCGGCTCGAAGCAACTCTTAGCAACATTATCGGTCAAGGGCGTGCCAGTGTCGGTTCATCGACCCTGATCATCGTGAAGCGCTCGACATTTAATGACAATGACCTGGCAAGGATCGTCGATTTGCAGCGTCAGCTTGCGAAAACAGGTTCGCCGATCTACTTCATCGCGCTTGAGGGAACGAAAGTCAACGATGTCGGCATAAACCGCCTTGCGGAAATCGATTCTTTGGAGCATTGCTTTTTGGGGCAGACTACCATCTCTGATGTGTCGATGAAAGCGCTGGAAAAATTGCCCAAGTTGAAGACACTTGACGTGCATGCGACTCGCGTGACGAACCAGGCGCTGTTGAGGCTCAGCAAATCGCGGCCTGGGATAAACCTTATGCCCCGGCCCAATCCGCGACCGAAGAACGCTCCATAGAGATGAAGTAGACGAAATATAGAGGGGACGGGGATCGTTTCTGATGAATATCCCCGTCCCCTTTACTTCAACCGGCGAGCGTAGCTCGCCGGCTAGTGGGTACGTGTTTTGGCAATCTGCTCTATTGGAGATTTGCTCTAAATGAGTCCGGTCGCGCACCACGGGCAGTATGTCCAAAATTCGCGTAGCACTCCCCCGCCGCACTTTTGACACGTGTCGCGGCTTCCGGCGATCTTCCAAGCTCTGCGGACCTTGGTGCGGCACCAGGGGCAGTAGCGCATGAAGGGCATCAGGACCTTGCGATCGCACTTGGGGTTTTGGCAGTGCGCGACGTAACGCCGGTCGGTGTAGCGGCGCGAGGACACATCGGTAAACCCTGGCCCGTAGCACCACGGGCAATAGCGCCAATCGAGCTTTGTGCCGCGATTGCAGCGGGGGCAAGCGGCGGGGAAGGACGTTTCGTCGCGGAGCACGGTGCGATCGTCGCCGCACCATGGGCAGGCGAGCATGTACTCGGAGACCGGCCCGCCGCAGTGGCCACATTTGAGCCTCGTTTCCAGTTGGCGGCCGTACTGCCGCAGAAACTGTTGTTGGCGAATTTCTTTCCAATCGCGTTTGGTGGTGCGTTTGGGTTTTTTCGGGCGCCGCGTGCGCGAGTAGTGCCGCAGCACTTTGGGCTTGGCCCGCAAGTAGGCCGCCAGCATTTGGCCGCAGTCGTCGAAGCGGCGGCTTGGCTTGAGTTCGAGCGCCCGTTTCAGTACGGCGATCATGTCTGGGTGTAATTGGATGCGAAGTCGATCGTAACCGGCTAACGGCCAGTCGAAGGGCCATTCGGGTAATCGGCCGGAAAACATTTGCCACAGGACCAAGCCGGTGGCAAACACGTCCGAACGCCGTGACGGCCGGCCCATCGCTTGCTCTGGCGCCATGTAGCCGACGGTGCCGGCGCCCGATGCTGAGATCGTGCGGTGGGCGACCTTCGAGATGCCGAAATCGGTCAATCGCAGCCTGCCGTCAGGAAATAGCAGCAGGTTGTCCGGCTTAACGTCGCAGTGGATTACATGCTGTTCGTGGGCGAACGCCATGGCGCGCAAAAGTTGTTCGCCGAAGTCGAGCGCGGTCCGCAGCGAAAGGCGGCGGGCGAGCCGCTCTTCGAGCGATTCTTCACCCAGCGGCAAGGCAATCACCAAATGGCCATCGATAAAGTCGGCGCTTTTGAGCCGCAGGATATTAGGATGGTCGAGCTTTGCGGCCAGCCGGACCTCGCGCGAAAAGTCGTCGAGCGACTCTTTCGTGACGAGGCCCTTGTGAGGAATTTTGAGTGCAACATTCACGCCTTCGAGTGTATCGAGCGCGCGAAAGACCGTTGCGTAGGGCCCGTTGGAGAGGCGCGACCGCAGTTTATACTTGCCGATTTTCTGACCTGGCTTGAGCACGAGCGATCCAATTAGTTTATCCAAGCTGCCGGCCTGCGGTCGGGCGCCGAGAAGTCGGCGGCTTGGAGGAACTCTAACAAAACCGATTCCAAGGCACTCTCACCCCCCGCCCTCTGCCAGAGGGAGAAGGAGTTTTGTTAGAGTCCCTTACAAAGTGGCCATATCCACATTGTTGAAATTCCGCTGATAATAACCCATGTACTGTACCTTACGCTCCAACGCGGCAATTACGGCGGCTGCGAAATTGACGCCTTCGAAGCTTTGGGCGCTGCCTAAGCCGCCTGGGCTGAATACGTTGATTTCCATCAACTTGTCGCCCACGATATCCAGGCCGACCAGGAACATGCCGTCGGCCACCAGCTTTGGCCGTACGATCTCGACGATCCGCATGGCCCTTTCGTCCACCTCGGCGCGGGCTTTGCGGCCGCCGGCGTGAATGTTGCTTCGGATATCGTCGCCGGAGCGTAGCCGCCGAAAAGCGGCCAGTTTCCCCTTGTATTTCAGTGGTGCACCATTCATTACGAACAGCCGCATGTCGCCTTCGGCAGCTTCGGGCAGATATTCTTGGGCGATGACGTAGCCATCGCGGCTCACGGCTTCAATCATTTGGTTCAAATTCCCGAGATCGTTTTGGCGGATTAAGAATACGCCCTGTCCGCCGGATCCCTGTAGCGGTTTGATGACCAAGTCGCCGCCGTGCTCCCGCGCGAAGTGGCGGATTTCCTCTCGGTCGCGGGTGATGAGCGTTGCCGGCCGCACCTCCTCCGGAAACAGTTGGAAATACATCTTGTTCGCTGCCAGGGCGAGTGACGTAGGGTCGTTCAATACGATGACGCCGCGTCGCAAAGCGGCACGACCAAACAGAATGCCGGCCATTTGGGCCCACATCCGCCGGCCAATGTCCTCGGCTGGGTCGCTGCGAAGCATCAGCACGTCCAAGTCATCGACGGTGATTCGCTGTGCGCGCCCATTGGGTCCGCGCAGTTCGTCCAGGAAAGTGTCGAGGGACTTGTATTTGGCTT
>DASZZA010000801.1:0-1740 GCA_035545135.1 Lacipirellulaceae bacterium
ATGTCACCATTTACTCGCCGCACGAGAACAAACAAACAATGTTCGAGCTGCCGCGGGTGGTCATAAAGTCCGGCCGGATCATGGTCGAAAATGGAGAAATTCGCGATCCGATTATTGGGAAAACGCTGTACGTGGCGCCGAAATACGATCGCGACGTGGAAGTCGATATCAAAGAGTGGTTCGAGAGCTGCTATTCGATTCAATGGCGCAACTATCCAGTAGACCAGAGCTATCTGCCCGATTCGGAGATCGTGCCGACAATGGTTTAAGCGTTGCAGCGTTTTTGTGGCCCGTCGCCAGGAGCGCTTCGCCGCGCGGGTCGTGAATTCGCTTGACATCGGATACGCGACACACTGTCCATAAAACGACGACACCTTTTCTAGTCCGCCATGGAAGCGGCACCGGAAATAAAGGCGGCAATACCCGTGCGATTGGTATTGCCAGCATTGGTGGCACGTAGTGTGCCGTTCATGGCTCCTAGGAACCGGGGGAAGCGGCCGGTGCCGCGGAGAGCCGCGCCGTTAACGTACCGTGGCTGATTTGGCCTCCACGGGTTCAGCGTACCCAGGCGAGATGGGCGATTGGGGGGTGTCTGCCCATTAAGGAGCGTTTCCACATGTGCAGAGCACGCGTATTCATTCGACTATTTGCAATCGGAACGGCGTTCGTGGCACTTTCGTGCACGGTCGCAGTTGCTGATCGGTGGGACAATAATAACCGGCGATCCGACCAGTCTGGTCAAAGCGGCCGGTCGTTCCGCGGCGGCAGCACGGCGTCGCACAACTTTTCGAACGCACAACCGTCGTCGCAATCGTTCGGTTCGGGCAGTCGTCGGGTAGTTCAGGGCCAGTCGGAAGGCTCTTCATCGCATTCCTACAACAGTGGGTCGCCCAGCGGCGCAGTTAGCAGGCAGGCATTTGGTGTTCAATCGCGTCGTGGAGGTTCCGACGACAACGCGACCGCAGCATTGCCCACGCTCGGTGGTCAAGGTAGTATGCATTTCTTCGACGGTGCGGCGCGAAATCGCAATCATGGGCTCGAAACCCCATACAGCCGCGGCTGGAGCCGGCAGACGACAGCCTTCGGCGCGGCTGACCAGCGCACTTTGCAGCGTTCGTCCGATAACGCGAGCGATTCATCTCGAGCGGGCACGACAACCTTTGATTGGCGCACCGGCAATCACAACAGCAGTTCTTCGTCGGATCGGTCTGCGCAAACTCAGCGTGGTAACGATAGTTCGCGCGGCGACGGCCAATGGCAATGGCGTGGAAAGCAGCTTCGTTCTCAAGATACGGCCGCGCCTGTTACGAACGACAAGGTGCGTGACTTTCTTCAGCTCCGGCGAGACGGCTCCGTCAATCAGGCTGGAGTGGAAAGCGGCCCCGGTTTCAATCGGCAATTTAGTCGAAGCGGCAATCCGTCCAGCTTGAGTCGCGTGACGAACGACGAATTACGTCGGTTCAAGATGAACGACCAAATGAATGAGGCGAGGGCAGACGGCGACCGCGCTTGGACGAAGCAATTCGGAAATAAGCAAGGGTCCGTGGGTGAGTCTTCGCGACATCGAAGCGCAGGCAAGCCGTTCGTCGGCAAGAACGGCACGGGCTTCGGCAACGCCACCGCCGATGGCAAAAACTCTTTCGGCAATGAGCACAAATTCGACCAAGCGTCACTCAACCGCACATACAATGACTGGCGTAAAAATGCAGTTGGGGGCGGACGACACGCGAGCGCCGATCA
>DASZZA010000802.1:0-2315 GCA_035545135.1 Lacipirellulaceae bacterium
TTTGGCCGGATTGCGTTGCTCGGCGGAAGCGTATTGTGCGGCGCGAGCCCGCCTGCCGCTTGCTGCGCTCGAGCGCCTGCTGGAACGCACGACGCGGGCGGCGCATCGCAGTTGCCACGAGCCGCGCTGGCTCGGTCATCGCACCTTCTTTGCCGACGGCAGCGGCTGTTCGATGCCCGACACCGAGGAATTGCAGAACCATTTTGGCCAGAGCGGCCAACGGCGTGGTTGCGGATTCCCCCAGGCGCATCTGTTGGCGATGTTCGACGCGGCAACTGGCCTAGTGGTCCAACTGCTGGACGCGCCGTTGCGGGACAGAAAAGGTGACAGCCACCAAATTTGGCTATCCTGGGAAGGATGGCTAAAAACCAGGAGCCGAAACGGTGACGCAGCTAGTCTTTGACATTCGGCAACTGGCCGGGCTTCGTGGTGAAGGCGGAGTCGAAACCACGGACTCGAAACCAGGACGCAGCCAGTATTTGGCGGTCCCCAAACGACGACTTGCTTCAGTCCGTGCACTTGACAGTACTCGCGCACCGTCTGCCCACTGTGCCGCTGCGCCACCGTCCATTTACGCCAACCGGCTTCCTTCTTCAAATCACGGGTTCTCCGCGCCATGCTTCATCTCCAGGGTCCTCAAACGCCGAAAACCCTGAAGTTAACACCCCAGTCAAGAGGCGGTTCGTGGCGCTTACCCGATTCTTGGCCGCCCTCCATCGACAACATTTACGCCCACTGGCCAAAAATCGCATCTGGTATCTCCGCGCCAATCTGTTAACGTGGTCCATTGAAATGTCCGCTCGCGCCGCGGCTGCCGTTGCGCTCGCCGGCGATTGGCGTTCCACAGGGCGGTGTCGCCTTCCAGGAAGGAAACGCACACCGGATCTTGGACGGCGACGCCCGGCCTCCCGGGAATCGCAGCACACACGGCCAAGCGGATGGTTCGGAGAGTTGTGCGCGGCCTCTGCACCGTGACCCTTCGCGGAATCGGACCGCACGCCCCCGCTCTCCGCCCCAGAGGCGCCTTCATTTCTTTTTTCAAGGCTTAAGGCATAAGGAGTAAGTCATACCTGCAGATAAGAATTTGGAGTTCGACGACCCCAGTCACGAACGCCTCAGGCCTTAAAACTTACGCCTTACGACTTACGCCTTACGACTACAACCCGTCGCGTGAGCAACAGACTCACCCTAGCCGCCGATGCCAATATGAAACTTTTGACGATCGAAACCACCTGCGACGAAACGGCCGCGGCTGTTGTAACCGATCGTCTGGAAGTGCTCGGTTCGGTCGTCGCGTCGCAAGATCACCTGCACAAACGTTTCGGCGGCGTCGTGCCCGAAATCGCCTCGCGCGCGCATGTTGAACGCATTTTGCCGGTAATTGACGAGGCGCTGCGCAAAGCCAGTCTTAAGCTGAACGACATCGACGCCGTCGCCGTGGCGAATACGCCCGGGTTGGCCGGTTCGTTGCTCGTCGGCCTAACGGCTGCCAAAGCAATTGCGCTAGCGTGCAACCTGCCGCTGGTCGCCGTCAATCATCTACAGGCCCACATCTTTGCCTGTCGTCTCGCAAGCGGTCGCGATGTGTTTCCCTGCGTTGGATTGGTGGTGAGCGGCGGCCACTCGAACCTCTATCGCTGCGCGGGGCCGACCGATTTCACGCCGTTAGGAGGAACAATCGACGACGCGGCTGGCGAGGCGTTCGACAAGGTCGCCAGCCTGCTCGGACTGCCGTACCCCGGTGGTCCAGCGATCGAGCGCGCCGCCCGCGACGGCAATCCAAACAAATACCGCTTTCCGCGGCCGTTGCTCGACGACACCGAGCGGCTCGACTTCAGCTTCAGCGGTTTGAAAACGGCTGTGCGTTACCTCGTCGCAGCGCCGGACGGACCGAAGCCACAACGACGAGAGGCAGATCAGCCCCCGTTGAGTCCTCAGGAAGTAGCCGACGTGGCCGCGTCGTTCCAAGAAGCCGTCATTGACTGCCTGGTCGGCAAAGCCGAATTAGCATTGAAGCGGACCGGCTACGGAATTCTGTGTGTCGGCGGCGGAGTAGCGGCGAATGGGCGATTTCGGGCCCAATTGGAGGCTTCTGCCGCTCAAAACGGATACGAGCTGTTCGTGCCACCGCTGTCGCTTTGCACGGATAACGCCGTGATGGGTGCGATCGCCATCGAACGACTTCGCGCCGGCCAGACGGAAGATTTGTCGCTCGATATCCGGCCCGGCCCCGAGCGAGGTTCTCAGGCCGGTACGGCTGGCAAGCGCTAAAAAAACGCGGCTCGAAGGAAACCATCGAGCCGCGTTCGATTTAT
>DASZZA010000803.1:0-2064 GCA_035545135.1 Lacipirellulaceae bacterium
AGCGCGAGCAGGCCAACTTCGCGTACTTCCTCGACAGCGCGCAGCTCGATCGCACGAAGGCCAAGATCGATGTCGTAAAGGGCTCACAGCTTTTGGAGCCGCTGTTTGAATTCTCGGGCGCTTGCGCAGGTTGCGGCGAAACGCCGTACCTGAAGCTGATGAGCCAGTTGTTCGGCGACCGGGCCATTATTGCGAATGCCACCGGTTGCTCGTCGATTTACGGCGGCAATTTGCCGACGACGCCGTGGACGACGAATAAGAATGGTTGCGGTCCGGCCTGGTGCAATTCGCTGTTCGAGGATAATGCGGAGTTCGGTCTGGGGCTGCGTTTGGCCGTCGATCAGCAACACGCGTATGCGGAGATCCTGTTAAAGCAACTGTCGCCACAAATCGGCGATGGATTGGTTCAGGAGATTCTTGAAGCCGACCAAACGACGGATAAGGGCATTGGGAAGCAGCGTGAGCGCGTCGCGCAGTTGAAGAAGCGGCTGGCGGAGATGGGCCCCTTCCGTGGTGCCAGCCCCGAGCAGGGAGGGGGGGCGCGGCTGGCGCTCGAATTGGCGAGCGTGGCGGATTCCTTAATTAGGCGCAGCGTGTGGATCGTCGGCGGCGATGGTTGGGCGTATGACATCGGCTTCGGCGGCCTCGATCACGTGCTGACGACGAATCGCGACGTCAATATTCTCGTGCTCGATACGGGCGTGTATTCGAACACGGGGGGCCAGGCCTCGAAAGCGACGCCGCGAGCCGCCGCGGCGAAGTTTGCCGCCAATGGAAAGCCGGTGCGCAAGAAGGATTTGGGCATGCTCGCGGTGTCGTACGGAAACGTGTACGTCGCACAAGTCGCGTTGGGCGCAAATCCAAACCAAACGTTGAAGGTGTTCTTGGACGCCGAGTCTTACCACGGCCCTTCGCTGATCTTGGCGTACAGCCAATGCATCGCTCATGGCATCAATATGACTCAAGGCATGACGCACCAAAAGACGGTCGTGCAGAGTGGGCTATGGCCGTTGTACCGGTATGATCCGCGGCTAGCGCGCTCCGGCGAGCATCCGTTCCATCTCGATAGCCGAAAACCGACCGTGCCATTCGCCGAATTGGCTCAGCAAGAGGCGCGCTTCGCCATGGTGGCGCGCAGCGATCCGAAAAATGCGGAGCGGCTCTCGGCGCTGGCGCAGAAGGATATCGACGATCAGTGGCACTACTACGAGCAAATGGCCGGTGTTGAACGAGAGATTGCGTCGAACGGCGAGGAGCTTTGCCCAGATAAGGTGTCCGGAACCCATGTAAGTATGTAGTGAAGGTATTACCATTGATGACTGAATGGGTTCCTGAGACCTTATTGTGAGGAGCTAACGCAATGCGTGCCGACTTGACCACCACCTACCTGGGACTGTCGCTCAAGAATCCGGTGGTAGCCTCTGCGGGGCCATTGACGGGCGATCTCGAAACGCTTCACCGGCTCGAGCAGCTTGGCGTCGCGGCGGCGGTGTTGCCGTCGTTGTTCGAAGAGCAAATCTGCCGCGACGAGCAGCGGATTCACGCGCTGTATGAGTACCAAACGCATTCATCGGCCGAGTCGCTGTCGTATTTTCCGCGTGTGAAAGACTACGACGTTGGGCCACACGAGTATTTGGACCTGCTCGAAAAGGCGAAGAAATCGGTTTCGATTCCCGTGATCGGCAGCCTCAACGGTTCGTCGCCCGGCGGGTGGGTGCGGTACGCGAAGCTGATCGAGGAGGCCGGGGCCGATGCTGTCGAACTGAATATCTACTTCGTCGCCACCGATCCGAGCGTAAGCTCTGCCGATGTTGAGGCGAGATACCTGGACCTTGTGGCGACGGTGCGCGGCGCCGTACGCATTCCGCTGGCGGTGAAAATCGGTTCGCAATTCAGCAATCTCACCAACTTTGTGCCGCGGTTAGGGCAGTCTGGAGCGAAAGGGGTCGTGCTGTTCAATCGATTTTTGGAACCCGACATCGACTTGGAGACGTTGCGAATCGTGCCGAGCCTGGTGTTGAGCAATCGGCACGAGCTGCGGTCGCCGCTGCGGTGGATCGCCAT
>DASZZA010000804.1:0-2556 GCA_035545135.1 Lacipirellulaceae bacterium
CAGGATTTGCTCTGCCACTCTTTCCTTAGTTCCTTCAATAGTCGCAATCACATCCCCAGTTGGCGTGATGACTTCGACCTGGTTATCCAGTGCGCTAATCGCCTGCGGGCCGTTCGAGATCATCAGGTCGCAGAATTTCCGTTCGAGCTTGGCCAGTGCGCGAAGGCGATGGTCTTCTGTTTCCAACGCGAAGCCCACGACCCAGCGGCGGCCTTTCTTGGCGCCGAGAGTAGCCACAACGTCGTCCGTCTCAATCAAATGCAAATCGATCGGCTGGCCCGTTTTCGCGATTTTGTGCGACTCAACGCGAACCGGCCGATAATCGCACGGCGCGGCGGCGCCAATGAGTCCGTCGCAGTGCTCGAATTCCGTTTCGCATGCCGCCAGCATTTCTTCCGTAGACACGACCGACACGACCTTCGCAGCCGCGGGATATTCAATCTCCACCGGCCCGCTTACCAAAACAACTTCATGGCCAAGTTCCAGCGCGGCCTCGGCAAGCGAACGACCCATTCGACCGCTTGAAGCATTTGTAAGGTAACGCACCGGATCGAGGAATTGCCGCGTAGGACCAGAGGTGATGAGGATTCGTGCCAATGAATTCACCACAGGGACACGGAGCACACAAAGATTTTAGCCGGTACCGATGAACGAGCGAAAAACTGAAAACTGTTGTTAAATCAAATGTTTCTCGCGTTTTAGTTTCCTGTTCCGTGCTTCCTGTGCACGCTGTGGTGAATTATTTCTTCGTCGAAAGCAACCGTTCAATCGCAGTTTGAATATCTGCTGGCTCCGCCATCCGCCCCTTGCCCGTGCGGCGGCACGTTTGCCAGCCGGTTTGCGGTTCGACGATATGGAAGCCGTCTTTCCGTAGTGTTTCGATGTTGCGCTGGACCGATGGCTTTTCCCACATGGCGGTATTCATCGCAGGCGCGAAAACAATCGGGCCCTCGAACGAGAGCAATAGCGTGCTGAGGAGGTCGTCCGCCAGACCTGTAGCAGCCTTGGCCAGTAAGTCGGCCGACGCCGGGGCGACGCACAGCAAGTCCGCCCTTTCCGCAAGTTCAATATGCGCGCCCAAGGGAAAGCGCCGGTCGAATCCGTCGCTGGCGACTGGTCGACCGGTCAGCGCGCGGAACGTCGCTCCTCCTACGAATTTGCGCGCGCTTCGCGTCATGACGACCGACACTCCGTGCCCATCCTGAACAAGCGCACTCACCAATACGGCCGACTTAAACGCCGCAATCCCGCCTGAAACACCGATAAGGAGTTCGGAACTCATGTGGTTAAGTGAGTAGGTGAGTATGTGAGTAGGTATTGCATCCGAAGCTTACTCGCCTACTCACTTACTCTCACATACGCACCTCTTCCGCTACAGTGCGGCCAGATCGAACTCGGGCGGCCCAGCCGTCAATGGGCCGGACTCGCCGACCGTTTTCAGCTCGTTCGAAGTATCGAGAAATATCTTATCCTGAAGGATTTCCTGGACGATGATTTCGAGCTTGTCGTCGCTGCCGACATCGACCAACGGCCTCGCACCAGCATTCAGCGCGACCAGTCGCTTTTGGATAAGCGTGGAGAGCTTAAATCTCCCGCCCACTTTGTTGACAATCGCTTCTTCTTTGAGCGCCTCGATCATTTTTCGTATCCTGCTGTAGCTATTTCGGGTTCGATGTATGGTGTTGGACGTTGGATGTTGGACGTTCGGAAGATCCGACGACATCGAGTTGCTCGAGGATGTGGCTGATTTCGCCGACCGCCTGTTCAACCGTATCGTTGACGACTTGAAATCGATACTGATCGGCCCGTGCCAGCTCTCGCCGAGCGACCTCGAGCCGGCGCTGGATGGCCTCTTCCGATTCCGTGCCGCGGGCCCGCAGGCGACGCTCCAATTCGGCATCGGAGCTCGGCCGCAAAAATATGGTGGGAACGTCTGGAAACCGGCTGAGGACCTTTTCGGCACCGTCGACATCAATATCTAAAATTACCCATTTTTGGTCGCCTGGGCTAGGTCTGACCTCGTCCAGCAGCGTGCCATACCAGTGACCGCGGCCAAACACCTCGCAACTTTCGAGGAATTCACCGACTTCGCGACGGCGCGCAAATTCCTCGGGTGTCAGAAAATAATAATCAACTCCCTCGACTTCGCCCCGTCGCGGCGGACGGGTCGTCGCCGACACGCTCAGTCGCAGGCGATCGGGATAGCGCGACAGCAGACTACGCAGCACCGTCGACTTGCCAACCCCCGACGGGCCGGAAAGGACGATGAGATGCGATGGCGAAAGCGGGAAGGCGGAAGGGGGAATGTCATCAACTTTTGTCATGGTTGCTACCTTCCCCCTTCCACCCTCCGCCTTCTCCCTTATTCAACGTTCTGAATCTGCTCCCGAATCCGTTCCAACGCCGTTTTGATTTCGACGACCAAATACGCAATCTCCGCGTCGTTCGCCTTTGAGCCAATCGTGTTCACTTCGCGCCCCATTTCCTGGGCAATGAACTCCAGCTTACGCCCTGAGCTTTCGGGCAACCTCTGGGCCGCTTCGTACTGCTGCAAGT
>DASZZA010000805.1:0-4006 GCA_035545135.1 Lacipirellulaceae bacterium
TTGCCGCTCAAACCTTGGGCTAGCGCTGATCACAAGCCGTTTCAAAACCGATCGGGGACTGTCCCAATTTTGCGGAGTCTTCGGAGCAAAATGGGACTGTCCCCCTCTCCGAAGCCCCCTCTCCGAACCCATTTTGTTAGAAGCTCTTAGCCGCCCGCGTGGCCCAAAAATTTTGCTTGGAATCGGTTGCCGCTTGTGCTAGGGTGGCGTGCGGAAATGGCCGCCCGGTCCTGGCTGCGGAAGACGTCTGGCCGAAACCACGCGAGCTGTACGACACCCTCATTCACACGGTAGCACCGTCCCTGATGGCATGCGTCGACAGTTCGCGCCTTGGTTACCCGGTTCATTATGTCCGCTGACTCACTGGACTGGACGGCTGAGTCCTGGACCACACGCCGTCGTCACGGCCGATCGAAGCCACGGAGCGACGCGTGCCTGGTCGTCCACTCAGTGCGCGCATCATTTCCTTTTTTGCACAGCCCGATTTTCGCCAAACAATTTCGCTGAAAATCGCTTACGGCAACGTTCCTGGCCTCCACCTTTCACGCGACAACCCCATGATGAAACTCCGCCAACCAGCGGCGCTCGCGCTCGCGTGCGCCGTCGTAGCCACCGTCTGTCCCGCGGTCCCCCTGCACGCCGAAGTTCGGCTGCCGGCCATGTTCACCGACCACGCGGTGCTGCAACGCGACATGCCCGTGCCCGTCTGGGGTTGGGCCGACCCCGGCGAAAAGGTAACCGTGACGATCGCGGGACAAACGCATAAAACGAAAGCCGACGACAAAGGCAACTGGCTCGTCAAACTCGACCCGCTGCAAGTCGGCAAACCGCTCACCATGACCGTAACAGAAGGAAACGAAGCCAAATCACACGTCGAAGTCAACGACATCCGCGTCGGCGAAGTCTGGCTCTGCTCCGGTCAATCAAACATGGAGTTTCCACTTGGTCGCGCCGCCAACGGCGACCTCGAAGTTGCCGCAGCGAATCATCCCGATATTCGGCTGGTGCGCGTCAAAGAGCCGGGCAGCCAAACTCCGGTCAAAGATTTCCACGGCCAGTGGGAGGTTTGCAAGCCCGCCGCGGCAGCTGGCTTTTCGGCCGTCGGCTATTTCTTCGGCCTGGAGCTGCACGATCAACTCCAAGTGCCGATTGGGCTAATCGACGACTCGTGGGGCGGGTCTTCGTGTGAGGCCTGGATTCGCCGCGATCGGCTCGAAGGCAACCCGCTCTACGCAGACCTGCTAAAGCGATGGGACGACTTGGTCAAAAATTGGGACAAGGACAAGGCGAACGCCGACCTGGCCGCCTGGCGGAAGAAGGCCGCCGCCGCACGCAAGGCCGGCAAACCGCGCCCCGTCGGGCGGCCTGAGGCAATTTCACCCGCCGTTGGTAACCATCGTCCGGCCAACTTGTACCACGCTCGCGTCGAGCCGATCATGCCGTACGCCATCCGCGGCGTGATCTGGTATCAGGGCGAATCGAACGCCGATCGAGCGTATCAGTATCGGGATATGTTTCCGCTTCTGATCAAGTCGTGGCGCGAAGATTGGCGCCAGGGCGAATTCCCGTTCTACTGGGTGCAACTGGCCGACTTCATGGCCCAGAAGCCGCAACCTTCGGAAAGCGCCTGGGCCGAACTGCGCGAAGCGCAAACGATGACGCAAGATCGACTCCCCAATACGGGACAAGCTGTCATCATCGATCTTGGAGAAGCGTCCGACATTCACCCGCGCAACAAAATGGAAGTCGGCCGCCGCCTGGCACGCTGGGCACTGGCGCGCGATTACGGACGCGACATCGTCTGTCAAAGCCCACGTTATGATTCGATGGAGAAAAAAGGCAACAAGATTCTGGTAAAATTCAAAGATGTCGCCGGAGGGCTGCGATCGGTGGATGCAAAACGGGTCGAGGGGTTTGCAATTGCCGGCGCCGATCGAAATTGGGTGTGGGCCAAGGCCCAAATCCTGAAGCCCGACCACGGCGCCAAGGCCGACACGGTGGAAGTTTGGAATAATGATGTCCCCGAGCCCGTCGCCGTTCGTTATGCCTGGGCCGACAATCCCGTCTGCAACTTGTACAACGAATCGCTGCTGCCCGTAACGCCATTTCGCACCGACGATTGGCCCGGCATAACCGCAAAAGCGAAATAGCGCGACAACGCCGGGTGGGCTGTGCCACCTCATTTGAGTCGGTGCGCCAACAACCAATCGTAAACTTTCGGGTTATTGTACGTCGCCGTCCACGCATCGTGCGCCGCATTGGGATACACCGTCAGCCGCACGTCGCCACCGGCGCCGCATGCGGCGGCCACGAGCTTCTCGTCTTCTGCGAGCGGCACCGTCGTGTCCTTCGCCCCGTGAAATGCCCAAATCGGAACGTGACTTAGCGCCTGCGCCATTTTCTTCGGATGGCCGGCGCCGCAAACCGGCACGGCTGCCGCAAACCGATTCGGATACGTCGCCGCCAAACGCCACGTTCCATAGCCACCCATGCTCAGTCCCGTTACATACACGCGCCGACGATCGATGTTGAGTTCGGCGATGACATGGTCCACAAGCTTCATGAGCTGATCCGGCTGCCAGGCATCGTCGCAGAATCGCGCAATCTCTTGCGGCGTGTACTGGACGCCTGCCTTATAGCCGGGCCGCGGCGGGAGCTGCGGAGAAACGAGCACAAACGGAAAATCGGGCCGCCCGTCCGCAATCTTCGCCGGACCGTGAATCTTCACGCGCGACAAGTCGTCGCTGCTGCACTCGCCGATTCCATGCAAAAACAATAGCAGCGGCCACGGTTCGCCATCCGCTCGGTAGTCTTTTGGCACAAACAGGAGATAGCGCAGCGTCACGTCGTGGGCCGGTTTGGCCCGATGAATCGTAAAAGATTGCGGCAACTGCTTGCCCGGCTCGATGCGGATGCCGTCGCTCGACTGCGCCATAAATGCTGCTCCCAGCAATAGTGCGACTGATAAAGAGTTCATGCGTACATCCCGATGTAATCGTTGAGCGGCGCGTGGACGGGCCACGCTTTCGTCGTTACGCTCAGCATAGATACTGTTTCGTCCGCCAGCAAACGACGAAAGGCGATTCCGCGTCACATTGCCACTCGACGCCGGGCAGCGTCAAATCACCTTCGCATGATCACGATTCACGAGCTTACGAAATGCTTTCACGCGGGCGGCGTCCCGATCCTTGCCGTCGATCACGTGTCGTTCCACGTACACGCCGGTGAAGTGTATGGTCTCTTGGGACCCAACGGCGCCGGAAAAACAACGACGATTCGCATGATCGTCGGCCTGCTGCAGCCCGATCATGGTTTTGCCGAAGTGGCCGGCTTCCGCACCAGCGATGCGCCGGACGAAGTCAAAGCGCGGGTCGGGCTCGTGTCGGCCAACGACGGCGTCTACCCCTGGCTTACCGTGCGTGAGATGCTGCTGTTCTTTGCCGACTTGTACGGTTTGCCGCTGCCGCAAGCACGAGAGAATCTGCGTTCGCTGGCCGAACTGTTCGGCCTCTCGTCGCTGCTCGATCGCCGCTGTTCATTGCTGAGCACCGGCCAACGGCAACGCGTGATCCTGGCTCGGGCACTCATCCACGCACCGCCCACTGTGCTACTCGACGAACCTACCCGCGGGCTCGATGTGCTCGGTAGTGAAACGGTCGTTGATTACGTGCGCCAGCTTCGGAAAGAGGGAAAGGCCGTGATTATCAGCACCCACCGTCTGGACGAAGCCGAACGGCTCTGCGATCGCTTCGGCCTGCTGCACCAAGGCTGCCTGCGTCTCGAAGGCACGCTGCCAGAATTGAGCGCGGCCACCGGTTGCACCACGCTCGTGGAGATGTTTCGCAGCTTCTTCCAAAATGAATTACCGGCGAGTGACATTGGCCTGGCTGTTAGTCGATAGTTTTTAGACATCCCTACACATCAATCAAACAACTATCGACTATCATCAAGCAGCCAGCAACTAACAACTAATCACTATCCACAATCGACCAACATTCGCCGACCA
>DASZZA010000806.1:0-4335 GCA_035545135.1 Lacipirellulaceae bacterium
CCATTTTGTTAGAAGCTCTTAATCTCCCGGCAAATACAGCAGTCTTCCGCAGGCTTTGCAGAACACGACCTTGGATAGTTTCAGCTCGTTTTGCATGTTGAGCGTGATCTGCTGGCCGCAGCCGGTGCAGACGCCATCTTCGGCGGCGGCGAGGCTATCGGCCCCTTTGCCGCGAACGACGCGCTGATAGTCGGGTTTGATGTCGGTGGGCAGCGCTTGCTCGGCCTTTACCAACTCGCCTTCGAGGCGCGTGAGATCGGTGCGAATCGTTGCTGCGGCATCGTCGACGGAACGCCGTGTTTTTTCCAATTCCTGTTTGCTGGCCGCAAGATTCTTTTCTGCTTCCTTAACGGCGGCGATAAGCTGATCGACCTTTTCCATTCCTTCCAAGATTTCGTCGGAGAGGACGCTTCCGGCCATTTCGGCGGCGGCGATTTGCTCTAAGAAAGCTTGATATTCGCGATTGCTGCTGGCCTGGTTGAGCTTCACTCGGAGGTCGACGACTTTCTGTTCGCCCGATTTCAGATCGAGCTGTTTGCGGTCGACCGCCATTTGTGTCTGCTTGGCGTTATTCTGTGCCTCGGCAAGCCGCGACTCGAGCTGGACGACATTCGCCTCGCGAACCCGGACCTGCTTGGGTCCGCGTTCCAGGCGATCGCGGAGCTCAGCGAGCTGTTGGTGAATTCGATGTAACTCCCGCAGCGCGGCAGCCGTGACGCTCATGTGCGGCCTCTCTGGTGCAATCGGATGATGGGAATGATGCCCGCATGGATCGATGACGACATGGACAGCATGTGGTGAAGGATACTCATATCATACCGCGCGGGGGTGCGGAAAAGTATTGGCGCAAACTGCACGAAAAAAGCCGCCGGTCATTGACCGGCGGCTAAATGGGTCGTGCGGTAGCTGAATTTTCAAACATTCAGCACAGCACGAGGACGAAGGTATGGGAAAACGTGCGAAATCGTCTGGGGAAATTTTATGCGGCGGCGGGGAGAACGCCGGGTACGAATGGTTCGAGGTATCGGCTGCGGACGGGGTTTTGCAGCTTGGCGACGGCCTTGGCTTCGATTTGTCGGACGCGTTCGCGTGTGACCTTGAAGATGCGGCCGACTTCTTCGAGGGTGTAGGAGTAGCCATCGGCCAGGCCGTAGCGCAGGCGGATGATTTCGCGCTCGCGGAAGGTGAGCGTTTTGAGTAGCTCCTCGATCCGCTCGCGCAGCAGGCCGTTGTTGGCTAGTTTGTGCGGCGATTCGGTGCCGGTATCCTGGACGAACTCGCCGAAGCAGCCGTCGTCGCCTTCGCCGATCGGGCGATCGAGGCTGATTGGATGCCGGCCGATATCGAGCACGCGTTCGGTTTCTTCGAGGGAGATGCCGGCGGCCAGCGCGGTTTCCTCGGTCGTCGGCTCGCGGCCCATTTCCTGCAGCAGCTTTTTCGCGGCGTTGCGGAGCTTCATGAGGACGTCGATCATGTGGACCGGGATACGGATCGTGCGGGCCTGATCGGCAATCGCTCGCGTGATGGCCTGGCGAATCCACCAAGTGGCGTACGTGGAGAACTTGAAGCCGCGGCGGTATTCGTATTTGTCCACGGCCCGCATGAGGCCCGTGTTGCCTTCCTGGATGAGGTCGAGGAAGCTGAGGCCTCGGTTGCGGTACTTCTTGGCGATCGAGACGACGAGCCGCAAATTGCCGCTGGACAGTTCGCGTTTGACGTTTTCGAATTCCTGGAACTGGCCGCGAAGCTGGCGGCTGCGTCGGCGGAGGCTTGCCGGGCTTTCGAGCGTGCGGAGCATCAGCTCGCGCAGCTCGTGACGGACGGCGGCGATTTTCTCGGAGGGTGCTCCCGATTCGCGCAGCGAGGTCAATTCCTGCTTGAGCTCGTGCATTCGTTGCGACGTCTCTTCGAGCTGGCGGATGAGTGGCTGCACGCGCCGGGTGCGTAGGCTCAATTCCTCGACGAGAACGAGCATTTTCTCACGGCGGCGGATGTAGCGCACGCGGGCCGCCGCCTTGTCTTCGGACGACGCTTTGCGGCTGATGAGCAGCGCGAAGTCGTGGCGTTGGCCTTCCATCAAGTGCCGAAGCAGCGGGAGATTGTGCGGCATGCGGGCCTGCACCTGCTCCTTCGTGAGCCGCTCGGTGAGTGAAACTTTAATCGTGCGATCGAACGGTAACTCGCCCTGGTGGACGCGCTCCAGCGTTTTGACCGTGGCTTCCAATGCGGAGAACGACCGTAGCAGATTTCGGCGGAAGCGTTTGCGGGTGAGCTCGATCTTTTTTGCCAGGCGGATTTCTTCTTCTCGCGTCAGCAGCGGGATGCCCGCCATTTGCGAAAGATACATCCGGATCGGGTCACTCGAACCGTGCGGCATGCCCTCGGTGAGCACGAACGAGCGGTCGCCGTCGCTGATTGTGATTTCTTGCTCGGCCAATTCGCGTCGGTGAGCGTCGGGGCCGTCCACCAGTTCAATTCCGAGACCATCGAGCGCTGCCAGCACGGCGTCGATGCGGTCGGTGCCTTCGATTTCATCGGGCAATAGGCTGCTGACTTCCTCGTAGGTGAGATGACCTTGGGCTTTTCCTTTGGCGATGAGTTTCTGCAGATCGGAATCGGTACGTTGCAACATCGTTCGGCTCCTCCCGCACTTCGTGTGCGGCTGGGTTGAGGTGCTGATTACGCCGCCAGAAGCCGTGCCCATCCGTAGGCAACGTTAATCGTCGGGCGGCAAGAGGCTTTGTTTTTTGGGCTTTAGGCGTTAGTGTAAGTTAATTAAGGCCGTCGGGAATTCACGAGCGAAATCAGCCGGCCGGCGCAGGTTGCCGATCGGCACACGTTGGCAGCACAAACAACCGGACGCTAGCGCGATCCGGCTGATTATTTGCGCAATTCCCGGAAGGGTTCAGTTAGTTGCATGAAAATAACGACTAACGACCAACGACTAAAGCCTTACTTCTTTCTCCTTTCGTACTCGCTAAGGTGTTTGGATCGCGATTCCTCGCAGAAGCGAATGAGCAAGTCATCCGCTTCGGCATCATTATTTCGGGCCTGGGCGAGCGCCGCGCGCCGATTGGCATCGAACGCGCGTCGCTCGTACGCGGCAATCACGTCCGACAAAAATTGTTCGAGGCCAACCGGCGGCTTTTCCGCCAGTTCGAAATCGATGCCCACAAGCAGACTCTTGACGCCCGGATCGTTGAATTCGGCAATTAGCGTTTGCGGTTCGGGTCCGCGACCGTTATCTGCAAGTGACATCCAGGCGGAATATACGCGACGCACAATCTCGGTTGCAATCGAATTCGGATCGAAGCTCTGGGTGATCCTCTCGTAGCAATTCGGATGTGCGAGCAGTAGTTCGACCAAGAGCCTGTCGCACGCGGGCAGGTCGGCAATCGTGAGCGTTGGGGCGGCAAGCCGGGGCTGAGCTTTGCTCTCCGCCGGTTGTGCAGTTCGGTGGCGCGCTGCGGCGGCTTTTCGAAGCGAAGCCAAACGGCTGCGCAGCTTTTCTTCCGGCAGGTGAAAATGCCGCGCGATGCGGCTGAGCATTTGTTCTTCGCGCAGCAGCGTGGCGGATGATGCGCCGCCGGTCGGGCGAAGCTGAGCGAGGGTCGCGAGCAGCTCTTCAGCGGCTAGCGAGGCGCGATGGGTATCGGTGAGTGTGTCCAATCCGTTGGTCACTGCTCTGAATTTGTGTTCCAGCGGGTCGACCGCATCGGCGATCAGCGCGCGGAACTGGTCACTTCCATGTGTAGCAATAAAATCACACGGATCGATACCTTCTGGCAAGGTCAGAATGCGAAGATTGACTTCTTTTTTTTCAAACAGTGCCAGCAGTGCATCGAGGATTTCATTTGTCCGGCGGCGGCCGGCGTCGTCACCATCGAGGACGAGCGTAATCTTGTCGGCGCTGTTTCGGTGCAAGAGTTGCACGTGCCGTTCGCCGAGCGCTGTGCCGAGGACGGCGACGCAATTTCGGATGCCGTGCTGATGAGCCATAAGCACATCGGTGTATCCTTCCATCACGATCGCGCCGCCGGGCTCTTTGAAACGTTCGCGGGCGACGTCGAGCGCATAGAGTTCGCGGCTTTTGGAGAATAGCGGCATCTCGGGCGAGTTGATGTACTTGGCCGAGCGGTCGTCTGCTAGCTGTGGCAGCACGCGGCCGCCGAAGGCAATGGTTCGGGAGCGGGCATCGCGGATCGGAAACATGACGCGGCCGCGGAACCAGTCGTAAAAGCCACCGCCCAAATCTTTGCGTCGCAGCAAGCCGACTCGCTCGAGGATTTGGAGCGAGCAGTCGGTACCCTGCGCACGTTCAACAATCCAGTTCCA